>NZ_BAAAHE010000044.1:0-110817 GCF_039525035.1 Sporichthya brevicatena | reverse complement strand
GCGCCCGCCGCCCCGGCGGTCGGGGCGTCGGCCTGCTGCGCGTTGCCGGTCATCGGCCCGCCCGGGACGGGCAGCACGGGCACCGGAGGCGGCACCGCGCGCTCGGCGGCGACGTCGTCGGTGGCTGTGTACTCGTCGTACGCCCGGCGCCGCGAGTCGGCGAGGCGGTCGAGGGCGAGGTCGCTCATGTGCTCGGCGAGGGCGTCGCAGTCGCGGAACGCCGGGAGCTCACTGGCGTCGGCGGAGGAGGCCCCCAGCGGGCTGACCAGCGTGAACGTCAGCGTCGCAGCCCCCAGCACGCCCGTGCCGATCAGCGCCGCGGGCCAGGTGCGGCGCCGCCGTCCGGTGCTCGTCGTGCCGGGCTGACCGTCACCGGTGACGTCCATCTGTGCCTCCTCCGACCCGGGCCCCGTGGGGGGCACGTCTCGGGTGGAGGACGGGGTGGCGCCGCGAAACGTTCGCCCCAGGGGCCCCATCTCCCGAAATTCGGCGGAAATTGGGGACGAAATCGTCGGAGCCGGGGGAACCGCGTCGTACTCGGCTGCGTCCAAGGCCCCAGCGAGCGTGAAGGTTCGCCCCGTCGTGGAGGGGACGACGGGACGGGCTGCTCGTCGAGGTGCGAGCACGAGGAACAGGTACCGAGTTCCGGTCGGGATCGGAGGGGATCCGATCGGGACGCCCCGCTTGGCGGTCGGTCCGGGTCCCGTGCTCGCCCTCTGCGTTTAAAGCGCCTGCACCCGCGCGCCGCGCCTCAGCCGAGCGTGATCCGCAGGATCCGGTCGTCGCCGGCCTGGGGACGACCCCGCCCGTCGGTGTTGTTGGTGATCAGCCACAGCGACCCGTCCGGGGCGAGGGCCACGGTCCGGAGCCGGCCGTACTCGCCGCTGAAGTGGGCGACGGGCTTGCCGGTCCCGGTCCCGCTCAGCGGGATCTGCCACAGGCGCTGGCCGCGCAGGCCGGCCATCCACAACGACCCGCGGGCGAACGCGAGCCCGCTCGGGGACGCCTCGGACGTCGGCCACACGCGGGCCGGACGGGTGAACTCGGACCCGCCCTCGTCGCCCTCGACCTCCGGCCAGCCGTAGTTGCGGCCCGCCTCGATACGGTTGAGCTCGTCCCAGGTGTTCTGCCCGAACTCGGACGCCCACAGGTTGCCCGCGTCGTCCCAGGCGAGGCCTTGAACGTTCCGGTGCCCGTAGGACCACACGACCGAGTCCGCGTCCGGGTTGCCGGGGGCGGGCTTCCCGTCCGGCGTCATCCGCAGGATCTTGCCGTTGAGGTCGTCCCGGTCCTGCGAGGTCGGCCGGTCGGACGCGTCGCCGGTCGAGGCGTAGAGCATTCCGTCCGGGCCGAAGGCCAGGCGCCCTCCGTTGTGGATCCCGGAGGCGTCGATGCCGTCGAGGACCACCTCGGGCCGGCCGAGGCCGCTCGCCGTGTAGGGCATCCGGACGATCCGGTTGCCGTCGCTCGCGGTGAGGTAGGCGTACAGACGCGGGTTCTCGTCGAAGTCCGGTCCGACGGCGATGCCGAGCAACCCGCCCTCACCCCCGTGGTCGACGCCCGGGACGGTGCCGACGGTGCTGACCTTCCCGCCGGGGGAGATGCGCTTCACCCTCGCCGTGTCCCGCTCGGAGACCAGCGCCGAGCCGTCGGGGAGGAACGCCAGTCCCCAGGGCGAGGTCAGCCCGGTCACCACGTCGCCGGCGACGGTCGGCCTCCCGGTGGCGGGGGAGCGGCCCGGAGACGCGCTCGCGTTCGGGCTCGCGACCGCAGCCGGCCCGGTGGCCGACGAGGTGGGGGAGTCCGTGTACACCGGCGGCATCGCGGTGGGATCGTCGTCGTCCCCGCACGCCGCGAGCCCCAGCCCCAGCGCCACCGCGAGGGTGCCGGTCCCCAGCCGTCCGATCCGCATGCGCGTCCTCCCCGGTTCGTCGTCTCTCGTCTGCCCGGACAACGTTGTCTCGATCCTTGGCGTGCCCGTCTCGGATCGTGGACGGGGGGCGTCTCGAACTTGACACGGTGGTCACCGATCGGCGACGGTTCGTGCATGTGTCTTCGTCTGACCGTAGTACTCGTCGAGCGTGCCGTCTGAGCGCCGACTCGGTCAGGCACGCCACCCCTCGTTCCGCCCGCTAAGGGCGCGGGGGGTTTTTTGTTGCCTCCCGGCCCTGGGCCACCGCACTTGAGTCCTCGCACCACCCCGCGCACGTTCCCGGAAAGAGAATCCCGATGGCAGATCCGCACCCCTCCCAAGCGCCCGTCGCGCAGCTGACCGGAGCGCAGTCGCTCGTCCGCTCCCTGGAGGCCGTCGGGGTCGAGATCATCTTCGGCATCCCGGGCGGGGCGATCCTGCCCGCGTACGACCCGCTCTTCGACTCGCAGTACGTCAAGCACGTGCTCGTGCGCCACGAGCAGGGTGCGGGCCACGCGGCCCAGGGCTACGCGATGGCGACCGGCAAGGTCGGCGTCTGCATGGCGACCTCGGGCCCGGGCGCGACGAACCTCGTCACCGCGATCGCGGACGCCTACATGGACTCGGTGCCGATCGTGGCCGTGACCGGCCAGGTGCCCTCGAGCGCCATCGGCAGCGACGCCTTCCAGGAGGCGGACATCCGCGGCATCACGATGCCGATCACCAAGCACAACTACCTCGTGACCGACCCCGCGGAGATCCCGCGGGCGATCGCCGAGGCCTTCCACATCGCCTCGACCGGCCGGCCGGGCCCGGTCCTCGTCGACGTGTCCAAGGACGCGCTGCAGGCGATGACCTCCTTCACCTGGCCCGAGACCCTCGACCTGCCGGGCTACCGGCCGGTGACCCGCCCGCACGCCAAGCAGGTGCGCGAGGCGGCGAAGCTGATCGTCGAGTCCCGCAAGCCGGTGCTCTACGTCGGCGGCGGTGTCATCAAGGCCGGCGCCGCGGCCGAGCTCAAGGTGCTCGCCGAGCTGACCGGCATCCCGGTCGTGACCACCCTGATGGCGCGCGGCGCGTTCCCGGACAGCCACGAGCTGCACCTGGGCATGCCGGGCATGCACGGCACCGTGGCCGCCGTCGGTGCGCTGCAGAAGTCGGACCTGCTGATCGCGCTCGGCTCGCGCTTCGACGACCGCGTCACCGGTCACCTGCCGAGCTTCGCCCCCGAGGCCAAGGTCATCCACGCCGACATCGACCCGGCCGAGATCGGCAAGAACCGGCACGCGGACGTCCCGATCGTGGGCGACGCGCGCGAGGTGATCGCCGACCTCATCGTGGCGATCCAGGCCGAGCACGACGCCGGTCGCAAGGGCGACTACGCCGCCTGGCGCGAGACCACCTTCGACCTGCGTACCCGCTACCCGCTGGGCTACGACGTCCCGGAGGACGGTGGCCTCTCGCCGCAGTACGTCACCGAGCGGATCGGCGAGATCGCCGGCCCGGACGCGCTGTACGTCGCGGGCGTCGGCCAGCACCAGATGTGGGCGGCGCAGTTCGTGAAGTACGAGAAGCCGGGGACGTGGCTGAACTCCGGTGGCCTCGGGACGATGGGTTACTCGGTCCCGGCCGCGATGGGTGCCAAGGCCGGCGCGCCGGACAAGGTCGTGTGGGCGATCGACGGCGACGGCTGCTTCCAGATGACCAACCAGGAGCTGGCCACCTGCGCCATCAACGGCATCCCGATCAAGGTCGCCGTCATCAACAACGGGAACCTCGGCATGGTGCGCCAGTGGCAGACCCTGTTCTACGAGGGCCGCTACTCGAACACCGACCTGCAGTCCAAGCGGATCCCGGACTTCGTCAAGCTCGCCGACGCCTACGGCTGCGTGGGTCTGCGGTGCGAGAAGGCGGAGGACGTCGACGCCACGATCCGCAAGGCGATGGAGATCAACGACGTCCCCGTCGTGATCGACTTCGTCGTCCACGCCGACGCCATGGTGTGGCCGATGGTCGCTGCCGGTACCTCCAACGACGACATCAAGTACGCGCGTGACCTGGCCCCGTCCTGGGACCGCAGCGAGGAAGAGGAAAGCTGATGAGCGTTCACACCCTCTCGGTCCTGGTCGAGAACAAGCCCGGTGTGCTCGCGCGCATCGCGTCCCTGTTCTCGCGCCGGGGCTTCAACATCGACTCCCTGGCCGTCGGCCCGACCGAGCACCCGGAGATCTCCCGGATGACGATCGCGGTCAACGTCGAGGACAGCCCGCTGGAGCAGGTGACGAAGCAGCTGAACAAGCTGGTCAACGTCATCAAGATCGTGGAGCTCGAGCCGTCGAGCTCCGTCCAGCGTGAGCTGGTGCTGGTCAAGGTCAAGGCCGACCTGGAGAGCCGCTCGCACGTCCTGGAGGTCGTGCAGCTGTTCCGCGCCAAGGTCATCGACGTCTCCAGCGACGCCGTGACGATCGAGGCGACCGGCAGCTCCGACAAGCTCGCCGCCCTGTTGCGGATGCTCGAACCCTTCGGGGTCAAGGAGCTCGTGCAGTCCGGCATGGTCGCGATCGGTCGCGGCCCCCGATCCATCACCGACCGCAGCCTCCGCCCCGTCGAGCGCTCGGCCTAGACACCCCATGTGTCCGGCGGACTGTGGCCCATAGGCCACAGTTGGCCGGACGCAACGTGACAAGAGAAGGAGTTCCGCCGTGGCGGAGATGTTCTACGACGACGACGCCGACCTGTCGGTGATCCAGGGCCGCAAGGTCGCGGTGCTCGGGTACGGCAGCCAGGGCCACGCGCACGCGCTGTCGCTGCGTGACTCGGGGGTCGACGTCCGCGTCGGCCTGCCCGAGGGCTCGAAGAGCCGCGCCAAGGCGGAGGAGGAGGGCCTGCGGGTCGTCACTCCGGCCGAGGCGGCCGCCGAGGCGGACGTGATCATGATCCTCGCGCCGGACCCCGTGCAGCGGAAGCTGTACAGCGAGTCCGTCGAGGCGAACCTCAAGGACGGCGACGCGCTGTTCTTCGGCCACGGCCTCAACATCCGCTACGGCCTCATCACCCCGCCGGCCGGCGTCGACGTCTGCATGGTCGCGCCGAAGGGCCCGGGTCACCTGGTGCGTCGTCAGTTCCAGGAGGGCAAGGGCGTTCCCTGCATCATCGCGGTCGAGCAGGACGCGACCGGCAAGGCCTGGGACCTCGTGAAGTCCTACGCCAAGGGCATCGGCGGCACCCGCGCCGGCATCATCAAGACCACCTTCACCGAGGAGACCGAGACCGACCTGTTCGGCGAGCAGGTCGTCCTCTGCGGCGGTCTGAGCCACCTGATCATGGCCGGCTTCGAGACCCTGATCGAGGCGGGCTACCAGCCCGAGGTCGCGTACTTCGAGTGCCTCCACGAGGTCAAGCTCATCGTCGACCTCATGTACGAGGGCGGCATCTCGAAGATGCGCTGGTCGATCTCGGAGACCGCGGAGTGGGGCGACTACGTCTCCGGCCCGCGGATCATCACCGAGCAGACCAAGGCCGAGATGAAGAAGATCCTCGGCGAGATCCAGGACGGCACCTTCGCGAAGAACTGGATGGCCGAGTACGACGCCGGCCTCCCGAACTACAAGAAGTACGTCGAGGAGGGCCAGAACCACCCCATCGAGCAGACCGGCGCGAAGCTGCGTCCGCTGATGAGCTGGATCTCCGGCTGACCTCACCTTTCACGCGAACGGCCCCCCGGCCTGGTCCGGGGGGCCGTTCGCGTTCGTTACACTCATGTTGCGGGCACAGTGTGGTGTTCTCTCCCGTCCCCGCCCTCTGACTCCGTGAGGATCCTCCTGTGACCAAGCCTGTGGTCCTGATTGCCGAGGAACTGTCGCCCGCCACCGTGGAGGCGCTCGGCCCCGACTTCGAGATCCGGCAGTGCGACGGCGCGAACCGCGAGGAGCTGCTCCCCGCGATCGCCGACGTCGACGCCATCCTGATCCGCTCCGCCACCAAGGTGGACGCCGAGGCGCTCGCCGCCGCGAAGAAGCTTCGCGTCGTCGCCCGCGCCGGTGTCGGCCTCGACAACGTCGACGTCGCCGCGGCCACCAAGGCCGGCGTCATGGTGGTCAACGCCCCGACCTCCAACATCACCTCCGCCGCCGAGCTCGCGGTGGCCCTGCTGCTGGCCAGCGCCCGCCACGTCTCGCAGGCGCACGCCTCCCTCAAGCAGGGGCAGTGGAAGCGCTCGAAGTTCACCGGCGTCGAGCTCGCCGAGAAGACCGTCGGCGTCGTCGGCCTCGGCCGCATCGGTGCCCTGGTCGCGCAGCGTCTCGCCGCGTTCGAGGTCGAGCTGATCGCCTACGACCCCTACGTCCCGGCCGCCCGCGCCACGCAGCTCGGTGTCCGTCTGGTCAGCCTGGACGAGCTGCTGCGCGAGTCCGACTTCATCACCGTGCACCTGCCCAAGACCCCGGAGACCGCGGGTCTGATCGGCGAGGAGCAGCTGCGCCTGGTGAAGCCGAGCGTGCACATCATCAACGCCGCCCGCGGCGGAATCGTCGACGAGGCCGCGCTGTACGCGGCCCTCAAGGAGGGCCGGGTCGCCGGCGCCGGGCTCGACGTCTACGCCAAGGAGCCGTGCACCGACTCGCCGATGTTCGAGCTGGACAACGTCGTGGCGCTCCCGCACCTCGGCGCCAGCACCGACGAGGCCCAGGAGAAGGCCGGCATCGCCGTCGCCAAGTCCGTCCGCCTCGCGCTGGCCGGCGAGCTCGTGCCGGACGCGGTCAACGTCCAGGGCGGCACCATCGCCGAGGACGTCAAGCCGGGTCTGCCGCTGTGCGAGAAGCTCGGCCGCATCTTCACCGCCCTCGCGGGCGGGGTCGCGGACCGGCTCGACGTCGAGGTCCGCGGCGAGATCACCAAGCACGACGTGAAGGTGATGGAGCTCGCGACCCTCAAGGGCGTGTTCACCGACATCGCCGAGGAGGCCTCGGTCTCCTACGTCAACGCCCCGCTGTTCGCGCAGGAGCGCAACGTCGAGGTGCACCTGACGACGAGCCCCGAGAGCCCGCGCTACCGCAACCTCGTCACCGCCCGCGGCACGATGGCGACCGGTGAGGTCGTCTCGGTCTCCGGCACCCTGTCCGGCGCCCGCCGCATGGTCGAGAAGATCGTCGAGATCGACGGCTACGAGGTCGACGTCGAGCTCGCCGACCACCTCGCGTTCTTCCGCTACGTCGACCGCCCGGGTGTCGTAGGCACCGTCGGCCGGATCCTCGGCGAGGCCGGCGTCAACATCGCCGGCATGCAGGTCGCCCGCGACGCCAAGGGCGGTCAGGCTCTCGTCGCGCTGACCGTCGACTCCGCGATCCCCGCGGACGCTCTCAGCGAGCTCCAGACGGCGATCGAAGCCGACTGGGCCCGCGCCGTCGACCTGACCTGAGCTCAGCACGCCTACGGCCCACCGATGTCCACATAGTGATATCGGTGGGCCGAGGTGTGAGACGGCGGCTTAAACTGGCGGCATGAGCAGCCTGAAACTCGCAGTCATCCCCGGCGACGGCATCGGCACCGAGGTGGTGACCGAGGGTCGGAAGGTTCTCGACGCGGCGCTGAGCGACGTGAAGATCGAGGCCCACGAGTACGACCTCGGCGCCCGGCGTTGGCACGCGACGGGGGAGACGCTGCCGGACTCGGTGCTGGAGGAGATCCGCGGCGCCGACGCGATCCTGCTCGGCGCGGTCGGTGACCCCTCGGTCCCGTCCGGCGTCCTCGAGCGGGGCCTGCTGCTCAAGATGCGCTTCGCGCTCGACCATCACGTGAACCTGCGCCCGTCGAAGCTCTACCCGGGCTACGCCAGCCCGCTGGCCGGCGACCCGAGCATCGACTTCGTCGTCGTCCGTGAGGGCACCGAGGGCCCGTACGTCGGCAACGGCGGCTCGCTGCGGACCGGCACGCCCCACGAGGTCGCGACCGAGGTCAGCCTGAACACGGCGTTCGGCATCGAGCGCGTCGTCCGCGACGCCTTCGCCCGCGCCCAGGCCCGTCCGCGCAAGAAGCTCACGCTGGTGCACAAGGACAACGTCCTGGTCCACGCGGGTGGTCTGTGGCAGCGCATCGTGCGGGAGGTCGCGCCCGAGTTCCCCGACGTCGAGCAGGACTACCTGCACGTCGACGCCGCGACCATCTTTCTGGTCACCAACCCCGGCCGCTTCGACGTCATCGTCACCGACAACCTGTTCGGCGACATCCTCACCGACCTCGCCGCGGCGATCACCGGTGGCATCGGGCTGGCCGCGAGCGGCAACCTCGACGTCTCGCGCACCAACCCGTCGATGTTCGAGCCGGTGCACGGCTCGGCGCCGGACATCGCCGGCCAGGGCAAGGCGGACCCGACCGCGACGATCCTGTCCGTCGCGCTGATGCTCGAGCACCTCGGGCACAACGACGCCGCCGCGAAGATCACCGCCGCCGTCGAGGCCGACCTGGCCGAGCGGGGCACCGCCGCGCGCAGCACCTCGCAGATCGGCGACGCGATCGCCGCCCGAGTAGCCGGCTAGGCGGCCCTCCGAGGCCGTCGCGCAGCCCCCTACTCCGACGACGGCCGAAGGAGGCCGACATGTCTTCTGCGACGCCCACTCCCACGTCCACCGCAAGGACTTTGCGCACGGCCCCCGGAACTGAGGTCGACTCTGCCCCCGCCTCCGGGACGGCAGGTAGCGTTCCGCCCATGACGACGGTGGGACTCGACTTTCACATCACGCCGAACCCCGCTCCCGCCCCCGAGGCGCGGCGGGCCGACATCCTGGCTGACCCGGGCTTCGGCAAGTACTTCACCGACCACATGGTCTCGGTGACCTGGACGCCCCAGCAGGGCTGGCACGACGCGAGCCTGCGCCCGTACGGGCCGATCTCGATGGACCCGGCGACCGCCGTCATCCACTACGCGCAGTCGATCTTCGAGGGCCTGAAGGCCTACCGGCACGACGACGGCTCGATCGTCACGTTCCGGCCGGAGCAGAACGCGGCCCGCTTCCAGCGCTCGGCCAAGCGCCTCGCGCTGCCGGAGCTGCCGACGCAGATCTTCGTCGACGCGATCGACCTGCTCGTCCGCACCGACGCCGCGTGGGTGCCGACCCGGGCCGAGCAGAGCCTGTACCTGCGGCCGTTCATGTTCGCCTCCGAGGTGTTCCTCGGGGTGAAGCCGGCCTCGCACGTCAGCTTCTACGTGATCGCGTCCCCGGCGGGCGCGTACTTCGCGAAGGGCCTCAAGCCTGTCTCGATCTGGATCTCCGAGGAGTACACCCGCGCCGCCCTCGGTGGGACCGGTGCGGCCAAGTGCGCCGGCAACTACGCGGCCAGCCTCGTCGCGCAGCAGGAGGCGATCGAGAACGGCTGCGACCAGGTCGTCTTCCTCGACGCCGTCGAGCGCAAGTGGGTCGAGGAGCTCGGCGGGATGAACCTGTACTTCGTCCACGCCGACGGGCGCATCGAGACCCCGACGCTGACCGGGTCGATCCTCGAGGGCGTCACCCGCGACTCGATCCTCACCCTCGCCGCCGACCTCGGCCACGAGGTCGTCGAGAACCGCATCGCCATCGACGACTGGCGCGCCGGCGTCAGCTCCGGCGAGATCGTCGAGGTCTTCGCCTGCGGGACCGCGGCGGTCGTCACCCCCGTCGGGAAGCTGGCGTGGCGCGGCGGCGAGCTGGCGATGGGCGACGGCGAGCCCGGCCCGGTGACGAGCAAGATCCGCAACGCCCTCCTCGCGATCCAGCACGGCCACGCCGAGGACAAGCACGGCTGGCTGCACAAGGTCGTCTGACCTCGACCCAGCGCGCCTCACTCTCCTGGCGGTCCCCTGAACGGCCGCGTGGCGGGGTGCCCAAAATCCGCGGATTGTGAAGTAATAACCACCGAGTGTCGCGGGGGCCGGAGAACACCGGCCCCCGCGCCGGTGTCGGTGGAGCAGGACGGGGACGTGGGCATGGAGTTCGGGCGAGTACGGCGCGCGCTGGTGTGGACCGGGGCGGCTGCCCTGGTGGCGGGGACGACGGGCGTGCTGGGCGCGACCGGGGCGGGCGCGACCGCGACGGCGTCCAAGCCCGCGGTCGCCGAGGCGGCGGCCAAGGACGTCACCGCGACCACGGCGAAGCTGACGGCGAAGGTCAACCCGAACGGCGCGAAGACGTCGATCTCGGTGGCGTGCACCGGCGGGTCCTACGCCTGGTCGGCGAACGGCCTGGCGGCCGGCGGTACCCCGAGCACGGTCACCGCCTCGCTGACCTCGCTCACGCCGGAGACCGGCTACTCCTGCACGCTGACCGCGACGAACAGCGCGGGCTCGACGGAGAGCTCGGCCATCGGGTTCACCACCCCGGAGTCCTCCGAGCCCGGCCCGGAGGTCACGGCCCCGACCGTCGGTGACACGACTGCGACCGACGTCACCGACACCACGGCGACGTTGAGCGCCCCGGTGAACCCGGGTGGTGGAGCGACGACCCTCGGCGTCACCTGCACCGGCGGCACCTACAAGTGGACCGCGACCGGCCCGGCGTCGGGAGACACCCCCGCGCTGGCGAGCGCGGACCTGACCGAGCTGGAGCCGGGCACGGAGTACACGTGCTCGCTCAAGGCCACCAACAGCGCGGGCACGACGCAGAGCAGCGCGCCCGCGGTCTTCACGACCACGGGCGCGGGGGAGCCAACGCCGACCCCGACCGTCACGCCGACCCCGACGCCGGACCCGACCCCCGCTCCGGACGCGGGCGCACCGACCGTCGGCCCGACGGCCGCCGCCGGGGTCACCAGTGACTCCGCGACGCTGACCGGGTCGGTCACGCCGAACGGCATCGCGACCGCGGCGACGGCCACCTGCACCGGGGGCGCGTGGACGGCCGGCGGGGCGTTCGCCGGTTCCGGGACGGCGCCGGTGACCGTCTCGGTCCCGCTGACCGGGCTGAGCGCGGGCACGAAGTACGTCTGCGCGATCCAGGCGACCAACACCGCGGGCACCACGACCAGCGCCGGGCCGGTCTCGTTCGTCACCAACGGGGCGCCCAAGCCGCCGACGACCTCGACCGCGATCTCCATCAAGGCGAAGACGTTCAACGCCAAGAAGGGGAAGTCGAAGACCTACGCGGTGGCGACCTTCACCGACAAGGCGGACCTGCCGGCGTCGAGCTACAAGGTCACGATCAACTGGGGCGACGGCACCAGCAGCACGGGCAAGGTCGTCCGCACCGGCAAGGGCACCTACAAGGTCACCGGCAAGCACAAGTACACGAAGGCCGGGAAGAAGACGACCAAGGTGACGGTGTCGAAGTCGGGCAGCGCCAAGGTGACCTCGAAGGGCCGCGCAAACACCGCCTGACGTGCGAGTTTGGCTCCGATCCAGGGCCTGTGTCACACTGACCCCGTGGCACAGGCCCTGATTATTGGATAGGCGCATCGACCGAGCACCACGTCGATGCGCAAACCTCTCGTCTGCTGACGAGGGGTTTTTTGTTTGTCCGGCACCACCCGCAGCACGGCATTCGAAGAAGGACGGCACCTCGTGACGACCCAGCAGAACGGTCTCTCGGACGCGTTCCACGTCTACGACACGACTCTGCGCGACGGCGCGCAGGGCGAGGGCATGGCGCTGACGGTGGCGGACAAGCTCGCCATCGCCAAGCACCTCGACGACCTCGGCGTCGGCTTCATCGAGGGCGGGTGGCCGGGTGCGCTGCCGAAGGACACCGAGTTCTTCGCCCGCGCACAGACCGAACTGAATCTGCGTCACGCCCAGCTGGTGGCCTTCGGGTCCACCCGCAAGGCCGAGAGCAGGGCGTCCGAGGACCCACAGGTCCTCGCGCTCCGTGACTCCGGGGCCGGCACGATCTGCCTGGTCGCCAAGAGCCACGTCGGCCACGTCGAAAGGGCACTCCGCACCACCCTCGCGGAGAACCTGGAGATGATCACGGACACCGTCACCTTCCTCCGTGCAGAAGGCCGCCGCGTGTTCGTGGACTGCGAGCACTTCTTCGACGGCTACCACCTCGACCCGATCTACGCCGTCGAGGTCGTCCGCACCGCGGCGGCCGCCGGGGCCGACGTCGTCGTGCTCTGCGACACCAACGGCGGCATGCTGCCGTCGCAGGTGAACCGCGTCGTCAGCGAGGTCCTCGCGGCGACCGGCGCGCGTCTGGGCATCCACTGCCAGGACGACACCGGCTGCGCGGTCGCCAACACCATCGCCGCCGTCGAGGCCGGCGTGACGCACGTGCAGTGCGTCGCCAACGGCTACGGCGAGCGCACCGGCAACGCGAACCTCGCGACGGTCGTCGCGAACCTCGAGCTCAAGCTCGGGATCCAGTGCCTGCCGCCCGGCAAGCTCAAGGAGCTCTCGCGCGTCAGCCACGCGATCGCCGAGATCGCGAACATGACGCCGCGTCACCACCTGCCGTACGTCGGCATGAGCGCGTTCGCGCACAAGGCCGGTCTGCACGCCTCGGCGATCAAGGTCGACCCCGACCTGTACCAGCACATCGACCCGACCCTGGTCGGCAACGACATGCGCATGCTGATCTCGGAGATGGCCGGCCGCGCGAGCGTCGAGCTCAAGGGCAAGGAGCTCGGGCACGACCTCGCCGCCAACCCGACCGCGCTGGCCAACGTGGTCGAGAAGGTGAAGAACCTCGAGGCCCGCGGCTACTCGTTCGAGGCCGCCGACGGTTCGTTCGACCTGCTCATCCGCGAGGAGCTGGAGCCGGAGAACAGCCGCGTCTTCGAGCTGGAGTCCTGGCGGGTCATCGTCGACCGCGACGCCGCCGGCGAGGTCCGCACCGAGGCGACCGTGAAGCTGCACGCCTCCGGCAAGCGCTTCGTCGCCACCGGCGAGGGCAACGGCCCGGTCAACGCCCTCGACATGGCGCTCCGGCAGGGCCTCGAGCAGGTCTACCCGGACCTCGCCCGCCTCGAGCTCGTCGACTTCAAGGTCCGCATCCTCGAAGGCGCCCACGGCACCGGCGCGGTCGTCCGCGTCCTCGTCGAGACCAGCGACGGCGAGACCGAGTGGGACACCGTCGGCGTCCACGAGAACATCATCGAGGCCTCCTGGCAGGCCCTCGCCGACGGCGTCACCTACGGCCTGCTCCGCACCGCCGGGCTCCCGCTCGGCTGAGCCTCGGCCCCCGCGAGCGCCTTCTCCCGAAAGCGCACTACAGCACCCGCGAAAGCAAAATGCGGGTGCTGTTCTGCGCTTTCGGGAGTCTCCCGTCAGTCCGCGAGGGAGATCAGCGCGAGGGTCCGCATCGATGCGAACCAGTGCGAGAACAGGCCCTTGATGATGATCTGGCGCGCGATCAGCTGGCGCAGGACGGGACTGCGGGGGGAGAGCAGCCCGACGGGGAGCTTGCCGCCGGCCTTCACCTTCATCTGGGACAGCTGGAGCAGCTGGTCCGAGCTGGCGTAGATGGCGATGTTGGGCTCGCCGACGATGCCGTTGTAGATCGTGATCCCGTTGCTCGCGAAGTCGAGCGTGCACTCGGTCTCGGTGTCGGTGTTCACGATCGTCACCGGGTTCCGCATCTTCCGGGCCGTCTTGACCAGGTGCGGTTTGTTCGCGAAGTTCTGCGCGAGCAGCGCCTGCATGATGTTGGCGATGCCGTTGGCCTCCTCGCCACCCGAACACGTGACGGTGAAGGGGACGACTTCCTTGGCCATCTACGCGAGATCCGTTCGGTGTTTCACGCGCCACCGAAGGGTCGCGTGCGGGTGTGCGGCGTGGCTGGTGCGGCGGGTGGGGTGATCCTATCGGGCCGCGGTCCCGGCGGGCCGGAGCGCATCCACGACCGGGCGAATCGTCCCGATCAGACGGCCCCGGAGGACGGCTGCCCGGTCGGCGAAGTCGCGCTGGTGCTCGACGTACTCGCGGCGCCCCTCGACGGTCTCGATCGGGATCGGCGGGTACCCGAGGTCGGCGAGGTCGTAGGGGGAGGCGCGCATGTCGACCGCGCGGATCTCGCGGGCGAGGGCGAAGCAGTCGGCGACCAGCTCGGACGGCACCAGCGGGCTGAGCCGGTACGCGTGCTTGTAGAGGTCCATGTTGGTGTGCAGGCAGCCGCCCTGCTCCAGGTCCGGCATCGCGCCCCGGGTGGGGGTGAGCAGGTTCAGCGGCCGGGCCGGGTCGGTGAAGAACCGGAACGCGTCGAAGTGGGTGCAGCGCAGCGGCGCCGACTCCACGACGGCGTCGACCTCGGCCGAGGGCAGCCGCAACGGCACCGCCGAGTGGCGGACCTGCTCCGGCGAGAGCCGGTAGACCATCGCCCACTCGTGCATCCCGTGGCAGCCGAACACCGGCCGCCGGGCGGCGGTGGCCTCCAACAGGGCGAGCGTGTCCCGAGCGATCCGGGCGCGCGTGCCGGACAGCGCCGGGTCGGCCGTCACCCCGTCCTCGACCTCGACGTAGCCGCTCCAGCGCCGGTGGGGCGGGTCCCCGGCCAGGACGACGCCCGCGCCGGGGTGCCAGCGGCGCAGCGCGCCGGGGGAGTGGTTGTAGTAGGTGAAGAGGAAGTCGAGCACGGGATGCTTCTCGCGGCGGACCGCGCGCTCGAGGTGCGGCTCCACCCAGCCTGCGACCCGCACGTCGTGCGCGTCGCGGCGGGCGGCCCACTCCGCGGGGCCGAGCACGATCGCCTGCACGGGCTCCATTCTGCGTTCCGGCCGCCGGGTAGCCTCCGTGGGTGCGAATTGCGCGGTTCACCTACGAGAATTCCCAGTACTTCGGCGTGATCGAGGGCGACCCCGGCTCCGAGGTCGTCGCCGTCGTCGAGGGCGACCCGATGTACACGCCGGTCAAGCCAACGGGGCAGCACGTTCCGCTCGGGGACGTGAAGCTGCTGGCGCCGGTCATCCCGCGGAGCAAGGTCGTCGGCATCGGGCGGAACTACGCCGACCACGCGGCCGAGCTCGGCAACGACGTGCCGGCCGAGCCGCTGTTGTTCCTCAAACCGAACACGACGGTGATCTCGCCCGGCGACGCGATCGGGTACCCGGCGCAGTCGACCGAGGTGCACTACGAGGGCGAGCTCGCGGTCGTGATCGGCCGCCTGTGCCGGGACGTCCCGGTCGAGCGGGTGCCCGAGGTGATATTCGGCTACACCGTCGGCAACGACGTCACGGCGCGGGACCTGCAGCGAAGCGACGACCAGTGGACGCGGGCGAAGGGCTTCGACACCTTCTGCCCGCTGGGTCCGTGGATCGAGACCGACCTCGACGTCAGCGATCTCGCGGTGACGACGACGCTCAACGGTGAGACCAAGCAGGCCGGGCGGACTTCGCAGATGGTGCACAAGGTCCCGGACCTGGTCGCGTACATCACGTCCGTGATGACGCTGCTTCCGGGCGACGTGATCCTGACCGGGACCCCCGCCGGCGTGGGCCCGATGAAGCCTGGTGACGCGGTGGCGGTGACGGTGGAGGGCATCGGCACCCTGACGAACTCGGTGGTGGCGCGATGAGCGCGAACAGCAACGTGCGTGTCCGGTTCGCCCCGTCCCCGAGCGGCGACCTGCACGTCGGCAACATCCGCACGGCGCTCTACGACTGGGCGTACGCCCGGCACACCGGCGGGACGTTCGTGTTCCGCATCGAGGACACGGATCAGTCCCGCGTCACGCCGGAGTACATCGCCGCGGCGGTGGAGTCGATGCGGTGGCTCGGCCTGAGCTGGGACGAGGGCCCCGAGGTCGGCGGCCCCCACGCGCCGTACCAGCAGTCGCAACGCCTGGAGATCTACCGCGAGTGGGCGCAGCGCTTCCTCGACTCCGGGCACGCCTACTACTGCTACGAGAGCCCCGAGGAGGCCGAGGCGCGGGTCGCGCGGCAGAAGGCCGCCAACTCACCGATCGGCTACGACGGGCACAGCCGCGACCTCGCCCCGGAGCAGCGCGCCGCCTACGAGGCGGAGGGCCGCAAGCCGGTCATCCGCTTCCGGATGCCGGCGGGCACCACGACCTTCACGGACCTGATCCGCGGCGAGGTCACCTTCGAGAACAGCACCGTCCCGGACTTCGTCCTGGTGCGGGCCGACGGGTCGCCGCTGTACACGCTCGCGGTCGCGGTCGACGACGTGCTGATGAAGATCACGCACGTGGTCCGCGGCGAGGACCTGCTCTCCTCGACCCCGCGTCAGATCGCCGTGTACCGCGCGATGGGCGTCGCCGACGAGGACATCCCGACGTTCGCGCACCTGCCGTTCGTCATGGGCAACGACAACTCGAAGCTCTCGAAGCGGCACGGTGCCGTGACGATCGGTCAGTTCCGCGCGGACGGCTATCTGCCCGAGGCGATGTGCAACTACCTCGCGCTGCTCGGCTGGTCGATGGGCGACGACCGCGAGGAGTTCTCGCTGGAGGAGCTCGCGCAGGCGTTCACCCTCGACCGGGTCAACACCAGCCCGGCGCGCTTCGACCCCAAGAAGCTCGACTCGATCAACGCCGCCTGGATCCGCCGCCTCGACTCCGCCGAGTTGGCGAACCGCGTCGCCCCGTTCCTCGCCGAGGCCGGGGTGATCGCGGACCCGGCGACGCCCGCGGAGCTGGAGACGCTCGCCGCCGCGGTGCCGCTGATCCAGGAGCGGCTGGTCACGCTGGGGCAGGCCGTCGACATGCTGCGGTACCTGTTCGTGGCGGACGTCACGATCGACCCGGACGCCGCCGCGTCGATGCGGGGACCGGAGTCCGAGGCCGTCCTCAAGGCCGGCATCGACGCGCTGGAGGGGCTGAGCGCCTTCGCCGCCGCCGACATCGAGTCCGCCCTGCGTGCGGCGCTGATCGAGGGCCTGGGCCTCAAGCCCAAGGTCGCGTTCGGGGCCCTGCGCGTCGCCCTGACCGGCCGGAAGGTCTCCCCGCCGCTGTTCGAGTCGATGGAGCTCCTCGGCCGGGACGCGACCCTGGCGCGCCTGCGCGCCGGACTGGCCGCCCTGTCCTGACCACGTCCGGCGACCCGGTATCATCGATCCCCGGTGCGCGAGCCCGATCGGCGAGCCACCACCCATGGGGTATGGGGTAATTGGCAGCCCGGCTGATTCTGGTTCAGCTAGTCTAGGTTCGAGTCCTGGTACCCCAGCGCAGTGCGGATTTCCGATCCGGAACAACCCTCCGGTAAGGTCCCGTGCGCACCACACGGCGCAAGCCGTGAGCACCACCTGGCCCCGTTGTGTAGCGGCCTAGCACGCCGCCCTCTCAAGGCGGTAGCGCGGGTTCGAATCCCGTCGGGGCTACAGAGAGCGAACCCCCTGCTTCTCGGCAGGGGGTTCGTCTGTTTGCGGGACCCGTTCTGCCGCCAAAAAGGGGTGACACCCTTTCTGGCGCAGAAAAAGGGTGTCACCCCCAGTGGTACGGGTGGGACGGCCGCCGCCGACCGGCGCGGGGATCAGGCCCCGAGGTGCGGGGTGAGCCGGGTCGGCCGGCCGGTGAGCCAGGTGGCGAGCTGGGTGCGGTCGAGCAGGACGAGGCCGCGGGACTCGCCGAGGGCGAGGGCGGAGCGGGTGAACCGGCCCGTGGTCACGAGCACCGGCAGGTCGGTGGCACGGACGCCGAGGGTGTCGTCGAGAAACCGCTGCACGGCGGCGGCGCCGAGCCGGCGCCGCGGGGCGTCGCGGTGGCACCGGACGAGGACCGTCCGGCCCGTCGGGGTGTGCCCGAGGACCTCGCTGCTCAGGTCGACCCGCGAGGTCGGCGCGTGGACACCGCCGACGTCGTCGCGGCGCAGCAGCGACGCGACGAGCAGTTGCAGCTCCCGGCACGTCATCCTGTCGACGTCGGCGATCGAGACCGGCGCCGGCCCGGCCGCGCGGGCCGCCTTGGGTTCCGGCGCCTGGGTCACGCGGTGCCAGGCGCTGACCGCGACCAGGACAGCCCCGCCCGCCGGCAGGGCCGCGACCGGGTCGCGCTCCACCCACGCCAGATAGGCGAACAGCAGGACCACGACGACGACCGCGCGCACCATCCAGTCCGCGAATCGGATCAGGACGTCGGCGGACACCACTGGATCGTTGTGCTGCGTCACTTTTCCCCCCGGAAAGCCGCAGGCCTCGATCGTGGCCGACGCGGGGGCGCGTTGCGTACTCGCTATCCGGTTAGGTTCCCGCGCGTTACTCCGTCCTGATGACCGACAGCACCGCGGCGGCGAGGTCGGCGGGGGCGTCCTCCTGGACGAAGTGGCCGGCGTTGGCGATCGTCGGGTGGTCGAGGCCGGCGGCGCCGGGAATCGCGCGGCGCAGGATCGGGCCCATCGCGCCGGTGATCGGGTCGCTGTCGGAGAACGCGGTCAGGAACGGGCGCTCCCACGCCGTCAGGACCTTCCACGCGGCGCGGTTGGCCTCCGACGCCGGGTCGTCGGGACGGTAGGGCACGAGGCTCGGCATCGCCCGCGGACCGGCCTTGAAGCGCTCCTCCGGGAACGGCGCGTCGTAGGCGGCGCGCGCCTCGGGGGAGAGGCCGCGGACGCACCCGGCCGCGACGAAGCGCCCGATGTCGAGCGACGGCGCCGACTGCACCGACTCGCGGAACCGGTGCCAGACCGCCGGCATGTCCTGGTCGCCGGTCGGCAGCCCGGTGTTGGACGCGACAACCCGGGCGAAGCGATCGGGGTGCTCGGCGACGAGGCGCAGCCCGATCAGCCCGCCCCAGTCCTGCCCGACCAGCGTCACGTCGCGCAGGTCGAGACAGTCGAACAGCAGCGCGCGCGTCCACTCGACGTGACGGGCGTAGGTGTGGTCGGACACCTCGGCGGGCTTGTCCGACCGGCCGAACCCGACGAGGTCGACGGCGATCACCCGCAGGCCCGCGTCGACCAGCGGCGCGAACAACCCGCGGTAGAGGTAGGACCACGTCGGCTCGCCGTGCAGGAGCAGGACCGGGGGACCGAAGGCCGGACCGGCCTCGACCCAGGCCATCCGCAACGCCTGCCCGTCCCCGGCGGGGACCTCCGCGTAGCGCGGTTCGTGGTCGAACCCGACCAGTCCGGCGAAGCACCCGTCCGGCGTGCGCAGCAACTCCATGCGGGAATCGTTTCAGCGCGGCGCGGCGGGAACCAGCCCTTGACGGGGCCGTCCGCGGTTCGTAACGTCGAGTAAGTTACAAATTGTAAGTTATGGAAGGGGGCCCGTGACCCGTCGTCGGATGTCCGCCGCGGCCCGTCGGGAGCAGCTGCTCGACGTGACGTTGGACGTCGTCATCGCCGAGGGGTTCTACGCCGCCACCATCGACCGCGTCGCTCGCGAGGCCGGCGTGACCCGGACGCTGATCTACTCCCAGTTCGGCGACCTGCCCGGCCTCGTGTCCGCCCTCGTCGACCGCGAGACCGCGACCGCGATGCTCGGCCTGGCCGAGGCGCTCGCGCCGATGCCCGACGACGCCGACTTCGTCGAGGTCGCTGAGGCGCTGCTGCGCGCGACCGTGGCCGCCGTCCAGCGCGCCCCGCGGAGCTGGGCGATCCTGCTCAACCCGCCCGAGGGCGGGCCACCTGAGCTCCACGAGCGCATCGCCGCCGGCCGCGCCCTGGCGCGCGCCCACGTGCAGGCGCTGCTGATCAGCCGACTGCCGGACGAGATCGCCGACCCCGAACTCGCCGCGCACATCCATCAGATGCTCGGCGAGGAACTGGTCCGCCTCCACGTGCGGGATCCCGAGCGCTACCCCCTGACCCGAATGCTCCGTCAGATCCGCGAGAGCGCCACCGGCACCCTCGCGGCGCACACGAGGAGGGCCCGCCGATGACCACGACCGAACCCCGCGAGACGAAGTCCGCCGTCAATTCCGATGCGAAGGCCGGCGCCCCGCTCGGCCCCGGTTCGCTGACGTGGAAGTACCACGGCGACCGCCGCGGTCTGCTGTTCATGTGGCGCACCGGCACGCTGCAGAACATGCACCCCGCGGTGAACTCGGCCCTGCAGCAGAAGTCGAACTTCTTCGACAACCCGTGGGACCGGCTGTTCCGGTCGATCCCGCCGATCCTCGGCGTCGTCTACGACGACCAGCCCGACGACACCGGCGCCCAGGTGCGCGACTTCCACCGCGAGATCAAGGGCGACGACGACGGCCACGGTCGCCGCTGGTCGGCGCTGAACCCCGACACGTTCTGGTGGACCCACGTCACCTTCGTCGAGACGATCATCGCGATCAACGAGTTCTTCGGGACGCCGCTGACCGACGAGGAGAAGGACCAACTCGTCAAGGAGGGCGTCACGTGGTGGCGCCGCTACGGGCTCTCCGAGCGGCCCGTGATCGACAACTGGGCCGACTTCGAGGCCTACTTCAACCACATGCTCGACCACGAGCTCGAGCACAACGCGACCACGCGCTGGGCGGTGTCCGCCGACGAGCAGGCGATCCCGGCGCCGCCCGGCATCCCCGGCCCGGTCTGGAAGGTGCTGGAGCGGCCGACGTCCCGCTTCAACCGGTGGCTCGGCGCCGGCCTGATGCCGCCGAAGGCCCGCGAGATCCTCGGCCTCGAGTGGCGGACCCGCGACCAGGTGGCGCTGCGGGTGATGGGCGAGGTGGTCCGGCGGACGTGGCCGCTGCTCCCGGCGAGGGTTCGCCTGAACCCCCGCGCATACGATGCGATCAAGCGGGCCGAGGCGGCCTGATCGCACCGGAAGGCAGGACAGACGCATGAGCGGCAACGTGGCCATCGTCGAGCACGCGATCGAGTGCCTCAACAACGGCGATCTCGAGGGCTACATGTCGATGTACAGCCCCGACGCGCAGTTCGTCGGCTATCCCGCCCAGGTCCCGCCGACCTACGAGGGCGTCAAGGCGTTCTACGCCGACCTCCTCCGCGCGCTCGGCCGCTTCGAGGTCGAAACCATCGATCTCTTCGGCGCCGGTGAGCGCGTCGTCGCCCGGTTCACTCTCTCCGGCTTCCACGACGAGGAGCTCCTCGGTGCGGAGCCGACCAAGCACGGCGTTTCGATCGAGGGCCTGACGATCCTGTACTTCGTCGACGGCAAGGTCATGCACCGCGTGAACCGCATCGACGAGCTGTCGTTCCTGAACCAGATCGGGATCATCCCGACCCCGGGCGCGACCAGCACCGGCTGATCCTCAGTCAGGCCGCGCGGGTCGGGCGGAGCGCTCAGCCCAGCGAGTTCAGCGCCTGGTCCAGATCGGCCCACAGGTCCTCGGCTTCCTCGACGCCGGTGGAGAGGCGGACCAGCCCTTCCGGGATCGACGGTGACTCCCCGGCCCAGCGCCGGCGGCGTTCGAGCGTCGACTCCACCGCGCCGAGGCTGGTCGCGTTGACCCAGAGCTTCGTCGCCGCGCAGAACGCCTCGGCGGTCGGGCCGTCGGCGAACTCGACGGACAGGATCGCGCCGAAGGTGCGCATCTGCGCGGCGGCGCGGGCGCGGCCGGGGTCGTCGGGCAGCCCGGGGTAGCGGACGCGCTTGCAGGCCGGGTGGGCCGCGAGCCGCGGTGCGAGAACGGCCGCGTTGGCGGCTGCGCGTTCCAGCCGCAGGTGCAGCGTGCGCATGCCACGCAGCGCGAGCCACGTCTCGAGGACCCCGGCCGCGGTGCCGGAGAGCCGGCGGTGCTCCTTCATCCGGTCGCGCAGGTCCTCATCGGTGCACACGACCGCACCGAGGACGGCGTCGCTGTGCCCGGCGAGGAACTTCGTCGCGGAGTGCATGACCACGTCGGCGCCGAGCGCGAGCGGGTTCTGCCCGAACGGCGTCGCGAACGTGTTGTCGACGGCGACCAACGCGCCGGCGGCGCGACCGGCCGCGCACACCGCGGGCAGGTCGGCGACCTCGAGAGCCGGGTTGGTCGGCGACTCGATCAACACCAGGTCCGCACCGTCGCAGGCCGCGACGACCTGGTCGGTGTCGGCGACGTCGACCTGGCGCAGCGTCAGCCCGGTGCGGCCCGCGGCGACGCCAAGCTGCCCCAGCGTCCCGAGGTACGCGTGGCGCGGCACGACGACGACCGCATCGGCCGGCACCAGGCTCACGATCGCGCCGACGGCGGCCAACCCCGACGGGAAGACGAGTCCGTGCCCACCCTCGAGTGCGCCGATCGCGGTCTCGAACGCCGACCACGTCGGGTTCCCGTGCCGGCCGTACTCGATGTCGCCGCCGGCGTGGAAGACCGACGCCTGCACCAGCGGCTGGTTGAGCGGGGCGTCCGGGGTGCGGTCCGGCCGGCCCGCGACGACCGCGAGCGTCTCGCGTGACAGTGCCTGCCCGGTCGGCTCCTGCGGCCCCGGCATCAGCGGCCCCCAGCCCGACCCGGTCGCGCGGGTCGACGGCCGACCGGACGGGTGGGTGTGCGTTCCGGGGCGGGGGAGAGGTCGCCGCCCGCCGCGCGGCGCAGCACCTCGGTGAGCTTCTCGGCCGCGGCGGTGACGGCGGCGGCGTGCAGCCGCCCGGGCTGCCGGCTCAACCGGTCGATTGGTCCCGACACGGAGACGGCGGCGACGACGCGGTTGCTCGGACCGCGCACGGGCGCGGACACCGACGCGACGCCGGCCTCGCGCTCGGAGACGCTCTGCGCCCACCCGCGGCGGCGCACCGCGGCGAGCGTCGTTGCCTCGAAGCGCGCGCCCTGCAGTCCGCGGTGCAGTCGCTCGGGCTCCTCCCACGCGAGCAGCACCTGCGCGGCGGAGCCGGCCGTCATCGGCAGCGACTCCCCGACGGGCACGGTGTCGCGCAGACCGGACAGACGCTCCGCGGCCGCGACGCAGATGCGGTGATCACCCTGACGCCGGTAGAGCTGCGCGCTCTCCCCGGTGATGTCGCGCAGGTGCGCGAGCACGGCGGGCGCCGCGGCGAGCAGTCGGTCCTCACCCGCGGCGGCGGCGAGCTCACCCAGGCGCGGGCCGAGGACGAACCGGCCCTGCATGTCGCGTGAGAGCAGCCGGTGGTGCTCGAGCGCGACGGCCAGCCGGTGCGCGGTCGGGCGGGCGAGGCCGGTCGCGGCCACCAGGGACGCGAGGGTGGCCGGTCCCGCCTCCAAGGCGTTCAGGACGGCGGCGGCCTTGTCCAGCACGCCAACTCCGCTGGCATCGACCAAACCGGGTGAGCTATCGTTGTCCATGGATTGATATTGCCGTCTCGCATTCTGAGATGCAAATTCCCCGCCGACTCGGCGGGGGGATGAGTTCACCGGGCCGGATCGGCCCGCTGCGGAGGAGGACCGGATGGGGCGAACCCTCGCCGAGAAGATCTGGGACGCGCACGTCGTACGTCGTGCGGAGAACGAGCCCGATCTGTTGTACATCGATCTGCACCTGGTGCACGAGGTGACCAGCCCGCAGGCCTTCGACGGTCTCCGGGCCGCCGGCCGCCCGGTCCGCCGCCCGGACCTCACCCTGGCCACCGAGGACCACAACACCCCGACCCTTGACATCGACAAGCCGATCGCCGACCCGGTGTCGCGCGCGCAGATCGAGGCGCTGCGTCGCAACGCCGCGGAGTTCGGTGTGCGCATCCACTCGCTCGGTGACATCGACCAGGGCATCGTCCACGTCGTCGGTCCGCAGCTGGGCATCACCCAGCCCGGCATGACGATCGTGTGTGGCGACTCGCACACCTCGACCCACGGCGCGTTCGGTGCCCTCGCCTTCGGCATCGGCACCAGCCAGGTCGAGCACGTGCTCGCGACGCAGACCCTCCCGCTCGACCGGCCGAAGACGATGTCGGTCACCGTGAACGGGACACTGCCGGTCGGCGTGACGGCGAAGGACATCATCCTCGCGGTCATCGCCGAGATCGGGACCGGCGGCGGTCAGGGCTACGTCATCGAGTACCGCGGCGAGGCGATCCGCAACCTGTCGATGGAAGGCCGCCTGACGGTCTGCAACATGTCGATCGAGGCGGGCGCGCGGGCCGGTCTCGTCGCCCCCGACGACGTCACCTTCGAGTACGTGAAGGGCCGCCCGCACGCCCCGACCGGTGCCGAGTGGGACGCCGCCGTCGCCGCCTGGCGCGAGCTCTACACCGACGACGACGCGGTCTTCGACAAGGAGGTCGTGCTCGACGCCTCGACGCTCACCCCGTTCGTGACCTGGGGCACCAACCCGGGTCAGGGCGCACCGCTCGGCTCGCAGGTGCCCGACCCGGCGAGCTTCGCCGACCCGAGCGAGCGCACCGCCGCCGAGCGCGCGCTGGAGTACATGGGACTCACCGCGGGTCAGCCGCTGCGCGACATCCGGGTCGACACCGTCTTCCTCGGGTCGTGCACCAACGGCCGGATCGAGGACCTGCGCGCCGCCGCCGACGTGATCAAGGGTCACAAGGTCGCCGACGGTGTCCGGATGCTCGTCGTGCCCGGCTCGGCGCGCGTGCGGCTGCAGGCCGAGTCCGAGGGCCTCGACACGATCTTCAAGGAGGCCGGCGCCGAGTGGCGCTTCGCCGGTTGCTCGATGTGCCTGGGCATGAACCCCGACACGTTGTCGCCGGGGGAGCGGAGCGCGTCCACCTCCAACCGGAACTTCGAGGGCCGGCAGGGCAAGGGCGGTCGTACGCACCTGGTCTCGCCGCTCGTGGCCGCGGCCACCGCGGTCACCGGCCACCTGTCGTCCCCGGCCGACCTGGCCGCTGCGAAGTAGGGAGAACGTCCGATGGAAGCCTTCACCACGCACACCGGCCGGATGGTTCCGCTGCGCCGCAGCAACGTCGACACCGACCAGATCATCCCCGCCGTCTACCTCAAGCGGATCACGCGCGACGGATTCGAGGACGGGCTCTTCGCCGAGTGGCGCAAGGACGCCGAGTTCGTCCTCAACGCTCCCGAGCGCGCCGGCGCGACGGTGCTCGTCGCCGGCCCGGACTTCGGCACCGGTTCCTCCCGCGAGCATGCGGTCTGGGCCCTGCAGAACTACGGGTTCAAGGTCGTCATCTCGTCGCGCTTCGCCGACATCTTCCGCGGCAACTCGCTCAAGGGTGGTCTGCTCACCGTCCAGCTGCCGCAGGACGTCGTCGACCGGCTCTGGGAAGCGACCGAAACTGACGCCTCGACCACCGTCACCGTCGACCTCCAGACCCGCACCGTGACGTGCGGCGAGGTGTCGGTCGGGTTCGACATCGACGACTACACGAGGTGGCGTCTGCTCGAGGGACTGGATGACATTGGTCTCACGTTGCGCCACGAGGGGGATGTCGCCGCATTCGAGGCGAAACGGCCTTCGTACCTCCCCAAGACGTTGCCGATCCCGTCCTCGCTGACGTCGTAGGCCTGGCCGCAACACCGATCGAAGCCCTCAATTCCCTTGAAAAACAAGGGAATTGAGGGCTTCGTCGTTGAGACGGTCTTCCACGTCGACCGGGGCGAAAGGGCGCGACCGCGATGCAAAGGCGTCTCTGCACTACCTCACGCCGAGGGAAAACTCCTTGCGACACAACGATGTTTCAAACGCCAGGTGATTGTTTACATCGCCCTATAGCTCTAACTTTCCCGTTGAGCCGGGCCTAGTGGTGCCCGTATCCGGCGTCGGAGGGACGCAATGAACAAGACGCAGCTGATCGATGAGCTGGCTACCAGATTCAGTGGCAACAAGAAGGCGGCTTCGCAGGCTCTCGACGCCGTCGTCGACACCATCACCCGCGCGGTTGCCCGTGGCGAGAAGGTCGGCATCACCGGGTTCGGTGTGTTCGAGAAGGTCGAGCGTCCCGCTCGAATTGCTCGTAACCCAGCCACCGGTGCTCAGGTGAAGGTGAAGAAGACCAGTGTTCCGCGCTTCAAGGCGGGCACCGGCTTCAAGGACGTCGTCAGTGGGGCGAAGAAGCTTCCTGCTGTCACCGTGACCGCGATCGAGTCGGTGGGTGAGACCGCCAAGCCGACCGTGAAGCGCGTTGCGGCTGCGGTTGCGAAGAAGTCGCCCGCCAAGAAGACCGTGACGAAGAAGGCCGCGGCGAAGAAGGCTGCCCCGGCCAAGAAGGCGGCGGCGAAGAAGGCTGCTCCCGCCAAGAAGGCGGCGGCGAAGAAGGCTGCTCCCGCCAAGAAGGCTCCGGCCAAGAAGGCGGCGGCGAAGAAGGCTACTCCCGCCAAGAAGGCTGCGGCCAAGAAGGCTCCGGCCAAGAAGGCCGTCGCCAAGAAGGCTCCGGCCAAGAAGGCTCCGGCCAAGAAGGCTGCGGCCAAGAAGGCTGCGGCGAAGAAGGCTCCGGCCAAGCGCGCTGCGAAGAAGGCCTGACACCAGCACGTCCACGACGCCGCCCGGTCGCTCGACCGGGCGGCGTCGTGCTGTGTTCGCAGGCCGGTTCGCAGGTCAGAGGCGGTCGAGCGCGCGCCGCGTGTACTCGCCGACCCCGAGTCCGAGCGCCTCGGTGAGATCGGCCGGAGTGTCGACGTCGCGTCGGACCGAGGGCAGGTCGTCGGCCCTGATCGCCACCGCGCCGGCGGCGATATGGGCGCGCAGCGAGTCCGCTCCGAATAGCGGCGTGAATTCCCCGGCGGCGACGAGATAGGCCGTCGTTCCCGTTCCCACGGCATCCGCGACAACGCCCCGGCCGACTTTCCCGGCTCGTTGCAAAGCGGTCGCGAGTTCCGTCGATTTCAGTGCCGGCAGGTCCGCCGAGAGCGCGCCGATCGCACATCCGGGATGCCGACTCGACGCCTCCGCCGCGCCGTGGCGCAATGCCGGATTGAGGCCCGCGTCGGGGGCGTCGGAAACCACCGCGGCACCGAGTTCGGTGACCAGTGCGGCCGCGGTGGGGTCGTCGGTGACGACGACGACCTCGACGACCGACGAGGTGCGCAGGGCCGCGGCGACGGTGTCGGCCGCGAACGCGAGAGCGAGCGCCGACCGGTGCGACGCCTCCGTGCTCAGTCGCGACTTCGCGAGGTGCAGCAGCTTCACCGGGACGACCAGGCACCACCCGGCGTCGCTCTCGCCGTCCCGCCCCTGCTGTCCCGTCGTGCTCACCGGCCGATCCTGTCAAGGCGGGGAGAGTGCGCGACGGGCAGGTCCGCGCGGGAGGATGGTGACGTGCCCCGCGATCGCAAGCGTCCGTGGTTCCGCGCCGCGGAAGCCACGTTGCTGCCGCCGCTGCTTCTGCTGGTCCGTCGTCGCTGGTCCGGCCAGGAACACATCCCGCGCACGGGCGGCGCGATCCTGGTGGCCAATCACATCTCGAAGATCGACCCGATCACCTTCGGGCACTTCGTCCACGGCGCCGGGAGAGTGCCGCACTTCCTCGCGAAGGTCGAACTGTTCCGGCACCCGCTGCTCGGCCGAGTGCTGCGCGGGACGGACATGATCCCGGTCTACCGCGGTGGGCAGAGTGCCAACGCGTCCGTGGACGCGGCCGTGCGGGCCGTCCAGGACGGTTTCTGCATCGTCGTGTACGCCGAGGCGACCATCACCCGGGACCCGGACCTGTGGCCGATGGTGGGCAAGACGGGTGCGGCGCGCATCGCGTTGAAGAGCGGGGCTCCGTTGATCCCGGTCGCGCAGTGGGGGCCGCACCGGATCCTGCCGCCGTACTCGCGCCGCCTGTCGCTGTTGCCCCGCAAGACCGTCCACGTGCGCGCCGGTGCACCGATCCAGCTCGACGACCTCGCCGACCGCGAGCCGACCCCGGAGGTTCTCGCGGAGGCGACCGAGCGGGTGATGGCGGCGATCACCGCCGAGCTCGAGACGATTCGCGGAGAACGTGCCCCGAAGGAACGTTTCGACCCACGCAAGGCGGGCGTCGCCGAGTACGGCAATCCGCACACCGATCCACGAGCGTGAGTTTCTGCCCGTCCGGCCCCGCTTTCCGCTGTACCGTCATGATCGATGAGCGCGAACACCAAGACCCGGGTCGCTGTGATCTTCGGTGGCCGGTCCTCCGAGCACGCCGTGTCGTGCGTGTCAGCGGGCAGCGTGCTGCGCGCCATCGACCGCACCGCCTACGAGGTCGTGCCGATCGGCATCTCGACCGAGGGCGGGTGGGTGCTCGCCGTGGACGACCCCGACCAGTTGGTCATCCGCGACGGCAAGCTGCCGCAGGTGGACGCCACCCGGCCGGCCGTCGTCCTGCCGGGTGACCCGACCGCGCGGGCTCTGACCGTCTTCGACGAGAGCCAGCCCTCGGGTGCGCTCGGCGAGATCGACGTCGTGTTCCCGGTCCTCCACGGCCCGTACGGCGAGGACGGCACCATCCAGGGCCTGCTCGAGATGGCCGACCTGCCCTACGTCGGCTCGGGCGTGCTCTCCAGCGCCGTCAGCATGGACAAGGCACACATGAAGGTCGCGCTGGCCGGCGCCGGTCTGCCGGTGTGCGACTACGTCGTCGTCACCGCGCGGCGGTGGAAGACGGAGAACGCCGCCGTCCGCGACGAGATCGCCGCCCTGGGGTGGCCGGTGTTCGTGAAGCCGGCCCGCGCCGGGTCCAGCGTCGGCATCACCAAGGTGAAGCGTCCGGAGGACCTCGACGCGGCGATGGCGGCCGCGCAGGAATGGGACCCGAAGGTCATCGTCGAGGCCACCGTGATCGGCCGTGAGATCGAGTGCGGTGTCCTCGAGGGCGTGGTCGGTCCCGAGGGTGTGCAGGGCGCGCCCGAGGCCAGCGTCACCGCCGAGATCCGCGTGCTCGGTGACCGCGAGTTCTACGACTTCGAGGCCAAGTACCTCGACGACTCCACCGAGCTCACCGTGCCGGCCGACCTCGACGAGGAGGTCGCCGCGAAGGTGCGCGCCCTGTCGGTCAAGGCCTTCGAGGCGCTCTCGTGCGAGAGCCTCGCGCGCGTCGACTTCTTCGTCTGCCCCGACGGGTCGGTCCTCGTCAACGAGGTCAACACGATGCCCGGGTTCACCCCGGTCTCGATGTTCCCCCGGATGTGGGCGGCGACCGGCGTCGACTACCCGACGCTGATCGACCGGCTGCTCTCCACCGCGCTCCAGCGGCGCTCCGGCCTGCGCTAGCGCGCCGGCGTCGGCTGCGGGGTCGGCTTCGGCTTCTTCGTCGGCTTCTTCGTCGGCCCGGTCGGGTCCGCCGTCGGGGTCGGGAAGAACTCGGGTCGGGCGGGGACGAACTGCAACGCTTGGGCGAGGTCGGCGAGCGGACCGACCGGCGGCTGCAGGGACGCGGGCACGACGACCTCGATGTAGGCCGCGCGGCCGACGGAGGTGAACACATTCGCGTCGTCGCGGGTCTCCGCGAGCCAGTCGATGCCGTTGACGGTGTTGAGCAACGACGTCGAGGTCAGGGCCTTCGGGCGCTCGACGCCGCACCGCAGGACGACCGGCGGCTCACCCCACGCCGCGGTGCGGTCGGTCTTCGGGCTGGTGTTCCGGCGCTCGCCGTTGTCGACCGTCGACGGCAGCGCCTGCTGCAGACGGGAGCAGATCGCGCCGACGTCACCGCTGGAGACGGGAACGGACACGTCGACGGCGCTGAGCCCGTCCTCGCCGCACGCGGTCGTCAGCGCGAGCGCAGCGGTCAGCAGCGCCGCAGTGCCTGCGGAGCGAGTTCGGGACGGCGCCGGCCGCGTCAGAGATTGACGACGGGGCACGTCAGCGTGCGGGTGATGCCGGCGACCGACTGCACCTTGGCGACGACCAGCTTGCCGAGCTCGTCGACCGACGTCGCCTCGGCGCGGACGATCACGTCGTAGGGTCCGGTGACGTCCTCGGACGAGGTGACCCCAGGAATGCCGGAGATCTGTTGCGCCACCACGGCGGCCTTGCCCACCTCGGTCTGGATGAGGATGTAGGCGTGAATCATGGTCGACCTCCGTGCGGGATGGCGGGGGCTGTGCCGTGATGGCGAACTTATCGGAAGGACCAGGCTTGGGCACGCCGTCGGTCGGCGACCTCGGGGAGTTCGGACTCATCGCCGCCCTCACCGCACGCCTGCCCCAGGGGCCCGGGGTGCTCCTCGGTCCCGGCGACGACGCCGCCGTCGTCGCGGCACCCGACGGTCGCGTCGTTGCGACCACCGACCTGCTCGTGGCCGACCGTCACTTCCGGCGGGACTGGTCGACACCGCACGACGTCGGCCGCAAGGCGGCCGCGGCCAACCTCGCCGACGTCGCCGCGATGGGAGCGACGCCGACGGCGTTGCTCGTCGGGTTCGCGGCACCCGCCGACCTGCCCGCCGCGTGGGCCGAGGAGTTCGCGGCGGGGCTCGCGGCGGAGTGCGCGCCGGTCGGTGCCTCGGTCGTCGGCGGCGACGTCGTGCGCGCCGAGCAGTTGCTGGTGGCAATCACGGCCCTCGGCGACCTCGGGGGAGTGCCGGCCGTCACCCGCGACGGGGCGCGGCCCGGCGACGTCGTCGCGGTGTGCGGGACGCTCGGCGCCTCGGCGGCCGGCCTCGCGGTGCTCTCCGCCGGTGTGAGGGGCCATCAGAGTCTCGTGCAGGCCCACCGCACGCCGACCCCGCCCTACGCCGCCGGGCCGGCCGCGGCGCGTCTCGGCGTGCACGCCTTGATCGACGTCAGCGACGGACTGCTCGCCGACCTCGGCCACGTCGCCGAGCGCAGCGGCGTCGCCGTCGACCTCGACTCGAGCGCCTTCGTACCCTCGGAGGAGCTGCGGGCCGCCGCTGCCGAACTCGGCGCGTCCGCGACCCAGTGGATGCTGACCGGGGGAGAGGACCACGCCTTGGCCGGATGCTTCGCGCCTGACGTCGAGTTGCCGGACGGGTGGGTGCGCGTCGGGCGCGTCCACGCCGGGAGCGGTGTCACCGTCGACGGCTCCGTGCCGACCGGTGTCGCGGGTTGGGACCACTTCCGGTGAGCGCACGCACCGCACCGCCGCGCGTCCTCACCATCGCCGGCTCGGACTCCGGCGGCGGCGCCGGGATCCAGGCGGACCTGAAGACGATGCTCGCCCTCGGGACGCACGGCATGAGCGTTCTGACCGCCATCACCGCGCAGAACTCCGTCGGCGTCCAGGGCGTGTGGGACCTCCCGAGCGAGGCCGTCGTCGCGCAGTTCCGTGCGGTCGTCGACGACATCGGCGTCGATGCGGTGAAGACGGGGATGCTCTCCTCGCCCGCCCTTGTCGAGACCGTCGCCGGCCTGCTGCGGCCGCTGGCCGAGGCGGGCGTGCCGATCGTCGTCGACCCCGTCGCGGTCTCGAAGCACGGCGACGCCCTGCTCGCCCCCGAGGCCGTCGAGACGGTCCGGACCCGGCTGATTCCGCTCGCCACCGTCCTCACGCCCAACCTGGACGAGGCGGCCGCCCTGACGGGCCAGAAGTACGCCGAGGAGGCGGACCTGCGTCCCGCCGCCGAGGCCGTCCACGCCCTCGGCCCGGCCTGGGTGCTCGTGAAGGGTGGTCACCTGCCCGGCGACGCCGTCGACCTGCTCTACGACGGCCACACCGAGCACCGCTTCCGCGCCCCGCGCCTGGACAACCGCCACACCCACGGGACCGGCTGCACCCTCGCCAGCGCCATCGCCGCCGGCCTCGCCTCCGGCCAGGACCCCGTCGCCGCCGTCGGCGCCGCGAAGACCTACGTCACCGAGGCCCTCGCCCGCGGCTTCGCCCTCGGCGCCGGCATCGGCCCCGTCGACCACGCCTGGCCCCTCCGCCCCTGAGCTCCGCACTGAAGATGACATCTTTAGTGCAGCCCGGTGGAGATGACATCGCTAGTGCAGTCGGGTGGAGATGACATCTCTAGTGCAGTCGGGTGGAGATGACATCTCTAGTGCGGTCGGGCCCCGGGCGGGCTCGGCTGCGCCGGGTGTGCAGGTGAGCCCCGGTTCGGCCGCGCCGGGCGGGGCTGATCTGCGCACTCGGGTGAATTGGGCGCGGGGCCGGACGAACGAAAACCGCCCGGCGGGAGCGCCGGGCGGTCTCGGGAAGTACGGGTCGCGGTTAGCGGACGACCTTGCCGGCCTTGATGCAGGACGTGCAGGCGTTGATCCGCTTGCGGGTGTTGCCGATCATGGCGCGGACCGGCTGGATGTTCGGGTTCCAGCGGCGCGAGGTGCGGCGGTGCGAGTGGGAGATGCTGTTCCCGAAGCCCGGGCCCTTGCCGCAGACGTCACAGTTGGCAGCCACGGTCATGCTCCTGACAGCTGGTGCGGACGATCGAAGTCGGACCCGGAGACCCGGGCCGAGGAGACAGGGTAGTCGAGCGCCCACGGCGGACGCCAATCGGCCCGTCCGCGCGTGCCGGCGGGCGTCGCCGGAGCGTCGTCGGAGGGTCGCACTACGGTTTGAGGCGTGGCGCTGAACGCTCACTCCCCGCTCTCGGAGTCCCTGCACCGGGTGGTGGCCGACGGCACCGCGAAGAAGCTGGCCAAGCACCTCGACCTCCACACCGTCGGGGACCTGCTGCGGCACTACCCCCGCCGGTACGAGAAGCGGGGTGAGCTGACGCGGCTGCGCGACCTGGACGAGGGCGCGAACGTCACGGTCCAGGCCGAGGTGAAGGCCGCGTCGACGCGGCGGATGAAGAACCGGCCCGGGGTCATCCGCGAGGTCACGGTCACCGACGGCCGGGACGACCTCAAGCTGACGTTCTTCGGCAAGGGATCCTGGACCACCGGCGACAAGCTGCTGCCCGGGATGCGTGGGCTGTTCTCCGGGACGGTCAGCACGTTCCAGCGCAAGCGGCAGCTCACCCAGCCCGCCTACGTCCTGCTCGACGCGGACCCGGACGACGAGGACGCGGCGTCGGCGTTCACCGACGAGCTGATCCCGATGTACCCGGCGACGGGCGCGGTGCCGAGTTGGCAGATCGTGAAGGTCGTCCACGCGGCGCTCAAGGCGCTCGACGACCTGCCCGGCCCGGTGCCCGACCCGTTGCCCGAGCGGGTCCGGGAGCTGAACCGCCTGCTGCCGCTGGGGGAGGCCCTGCGCCTGATCCACCGGCCGCGCAGCTACGAGCAGGTGCAGATCGCCCGCACCCGGCTCACGTGGGACGAGGCGTTCGTCCTGCAGGTCGCGCTCGCGCAGCGCCGGGCCGCCGCGAGGGCGCTGCCGGCGGTGCGCCGGGTCGCCCGCAAGGACGGGCTGCTCGCCGAGTTCGACGCCGCACTGCCGTTCACCCTGACCGACGGGCAGCGCGAGATCGGGAACGAGATCTTCATGGACCTCGCCCGCGAGCACCCGATGCACCGGCTGCTCCAGGGCGAGGTCGGTTCCGGCAAGACGCTGGTCGCGCTGCGCGCCATGCTCGCGGTCGTCGACGCCGGCGGCCAGGCGGCGCTGCTCGCCCCGACCGAGGTCCTCGCCCAGCAGCACTACCGCTCGCTCACCGCGATGCTCGGTCCGCTCGCCGAGGCCGGCCAACTCGGCGGGGCCGACCACGGGACGCAGGTCGCCCTGCTCACCGGCTCCCTGCCGGCGGCAGCCCGCAAGCGGGCTCTGCTCGACGCCGCCTCCGGCACCGCGGGCATCGTCGTCGGCACCCACGCCCTGCTCGAGGACAAGGTCGACTTCTTCGACCTCGGCCTGGTCGTCGTCGACGAGCAGCACCGCTTCGGTGTGGAGCAGCGCGACGCCCTGCGCGCGAAGGGCGCGACGCCGCCGCACGTGCTCGTCATGACCGCGACCCCCATCCCGCGCACGGTGGCGATGACGGTGTTCGGGGACCTCGACGTCTCCACGCTCTCCGAGCTCCCGGCCGGCCGTTCGCCGATCACGACGCACCTGGTGCCGGCCGACAACGAGAAGTACCTCAAGCGGACGTGGGAGCGGATTCGCGAGGAGGTCGCGAACGGCCACCAGGCGTACGTCGTCTGCCCCCGGATCGGCGGCGACGACCCCGGGGAGGCCGCCGACCTCGGCCTGCTCGCGCCCCGGACCCGCGACCCCGGAGCGGAGCCGGACGACGCCGCGGACCTGGACTTCGACGACCTGCCACCGCCGCCCCCCGAGGGGAACGGGGACCGCCGCCCGTCCGCGGCGGTCGCGCTGGTCACCCCGCTGCTCGCGGAGGGGCCGCTGGCCGGGCTGAAGGTCGCGCAGCTGCACGGCCGGATGCCGCCGGACGAGAAGGACGCGGTGATGTCGGCCTTCGCCAAGGGCGACCTCGACGTCCTTGTGGCGACCACGGTCATCGAGGTCGGCGTCGACGTCCCGAACGCGACGGTGATGGCGATCCTCGACGCCGACCGCTTCGGGGTCTCCCAGCTGCACCAGCTCCGCGGTCGCGTCGGCCGGGGGAGCGCACCCGGTCTGTGCCTGCTCGTCACGTTCGCGCCGGAGGGCAGTCCCGCCCGGGAGCGCCTGGCCGCGGTCGCCTCGACCAACGACGGCTTCGAGCTCTCGCAGCTCGACCTCGAGGCCCGTCGCGAGGGTGACGTCCTCGGCACGTCCCAGTCCGGCAAGCGCTCCAGCCTGCGGATGCTGCGCGTGGTGAAGGACGCCGACGTCATCGCCGACGCCCGTCTCGCGGCGACCGCGGTCGTCGAGGAGGACCCGGAGCTCACCCGCCATCCCGCCCTCGCAGCCGCGCTGGCGGACTTCCTCGACGACGAGCGCGCCCGGTACCTGGAGAAGGCGTGACGCGGATCGTCGGTGGCACCGCCGGCGGGCGACGCCTGGCGGTCCCACCCGGTCGCGGAACCCGGCCGACCTCCGACCGGGCCCGGGAGGCGCTGTTCTCCGCGCTGGAGGCCCGCACGGGGGGTCTGACGGGGTGTCGGGTTCTCGACCTGTACGCCGGCAGCGGGGCGGTCGGCCTCGAAGCGCTCTCGCGGGGCGCGGCCGCCGCGGTGCTCGTCGAGTCCGACCCCGGTGCTCTGCGGGTGCTGCGGGAGAACGTCGCGGCGCTGCGGCTGCCCGGGGCGACCGTCCTCGGCCGGTCCGTCGCCGCGGTGCTCGCCGAGCCGGCCCCGGAGCCGTTCGACGTCGTGTTCGCGGACCCGCCCTACGTGCTGCCGGGCCCGGAGCTGGCCGCCCTGCTGGCGGGCGCGATCGAGCGCGGCTGGGTCGCCGAGGACGCCGTCGTGGTGGTCGAACGGGCGACCCGCGACCCCGCCTGGGAGTGGCCCGCGGGCCTCGCGGCGGACCGCGATCGGAAGTACGGCGAGGCCACTCTCTGGTACGGCCGGGCGACCCCGATTCGGCGGTGAGGCCAAAGAGGGGCAGACTGAGGCCGTGCGCAGCTGCATCTGCCCGGGGTCCTTCGACCCGGTGACCAACGGCCACCTCGACGTCATCAAGCGAGCCGCGAAGCTCGCTGACGAGGTCGTCGTCGGCGTCCTCGTCAACCGCAACAAGCAGGGCCTCTTCACGCTCGAGGAGCGCATGGAGCTGCTGCGTCTGGCGCTCAAGGACTACCCGAACGTCCGGATCGACAGTTTCGACGGCCTGCTCGTCGACTACTGCAAGAACCACAACATCCCGGCGATCGTGAAGGGTCTGCGCGTGGTCGGCGACTTCGACTACGAGATCCAGATGGCGCAGATGAACCACTCGCTCACCGACGTCGAGACGCTCCTGGTGGCGACCAACCCGTCGTTCAGCTTCCTGTCCTCCTCGCTGGTCAAGGAGGTCGCGAACAACGGCGCCGACATCACCGGGTTCGTCCCCGACGTGGTTGTCGACCCGCTCCTGCAGCGTCTGGCCGAGCGCCGGGCCGAGCAGGGTCGCTAGGGGACCGGAGCGCCATGGCCTCGCGGGGCAAACCGATCGACGTGCACGCCAAGCTCGCCGAGCTCAAGACGCTGGTGTCGGACGCGCGCGCCATGCCGCTGTCGGCGTCGTGCCTGGTCAACCGGGCGGACGTGCTCGCCCGGATCGCCGAGATCGAGGGTGCCCTGCCGCGGCAGCTCTCCGAGGCCGAGAGCGTTCTCGCGGACGCCGACGCGGTGATCGCCGAGGCGCAGGAGCAGGCCGTCGCTGTGCTGGCCGAGGCCGCCGTCGAGCGTGACCGTCGGCTGGAGATGACCCCCGAGGGTTCCGAGGCCGTCGCCTGGGCCGCGCAGGTCCGCGCCGAGGCCGAGGCCGACGCCACGGCCCGGATCACCGAGGCCGACGAGTACGTCGACTCCCGCCTCGCCCATTTCGAGGTGATCCTGGAGAAGACGCTGGAGCTGGCCCGGCGGGCCCCCGAGGACGCCACCGCCGACCCGGTCGCGCACCTCACCGAGCTCACCACGTCGCTGGATCGCACGCTGACGGCGGTGCGCCGCGGCCGGGACCGCCTGGCCGGCAAGCACCACATGGAGGAGCTTGGCGATCACCTGCGCGCCCTCGAAGACGACCCGTTCGCCGACCCGGACCCCCTGACCGAGACGCTCCCCGAGCGCTGACCGAGAGGCAGTCGGCCCGTCCGTGCCGGTGGCGGTTTGGGGTCACACCCTGCGCTCGGGTAACCTTCCGGACGGTCTTGACGACCACGATGCGCCATGCCCGAAGAGAATCAGAAGACTGAGCTGAAGAATCAGCGCCTCGACCCGCACGATCCGTTCGTGCTCGACGCCCACCGGCTCGCCCGGCGGCCGGGGTCGATGCTCAAGGTCGTCCGAACTGTTCCGGCACCGGCGGATCTCGGTCTAGAGGTCATCGGCGTGCCCGAGGGTGCCGACGTCGAGCTGAACCTGAAGCTCGAAGCGGTGGTCGAGGGCGTGCTCGTGTCGGGAACGGCACGGGCGCCGCTGGCGGGTGAATGCGTGCGCTGCCTGGACCCCCTCACCGACGAGGTGGAGGTGGACTTCGCGGAGCTGTTCGTGGCACCCGGCAACGACGGCGATGACGAGACCCTCTGGCTGCAGGACGATCTGATCGACCTGGAGCCGGTGGTACGGGACGCGGTGGTGCTCACGCTGCCGCTCCAGCCGTTGTGCGAGGAGGACTGCCCCGGCTTGTGCGCCCAGTGCGGCGCCGTGCTGCGGGACGATCCCGACCACGACCACAGCGAGGTCGACCCCCGGTGGGCCGCGCTGGAAGGGCTCGTCAGCACGGACGAGCAGCCGGACGACTGAGGACCGGCACGCAGCACCCGAAACACGCAGTACCGAACACGCAGGACCGAAAGAGCACGGCCCGGTAAGCAGGACTGGACAGGAGCAGGACAGTGGCGGTTCCCAAGCGCAAGATGTCGCGCAGCAACACGCGCAGCCGGCGCGCGAACTGGAAGGCCACGGCTCCGACGCTGGTCTCCTGCGAGCGTTGCCGCGAGCCGAAGCTCCCGCACACCGCGTGCCACGCGTGCGGCACCTACAACCGCCGCCAGGTCCGGTTCGCCGACTGACACCCTCAGGAGCCCCCGAGCGATGAGCGCAGCCCCGACGGCTCCGGACCCCGGTGCGTCCGCGCAGGCGCTGCCGGAGCGACTCGGGGTCCCGCTCTCGGAGGACCTCCTCACGCGGGCGCTCACGCACCGCTCGTACGCCTACGAGAACGGTGGGCTGCCCACGAACGAGCGGCTGGAGTTCCTCGGGGACTCCGTGCTCGGTCTCGTCGTCACCGACGCGCTGTACCACCGCCACCCGGACCTGCCCGAGGGCCAGCTCGCGAAGCTGCGCGCGGCGGTGGTCAACATGCGTGCCCTCGCGGACGTCGGCCGCAGCCTCCAGCTCGGGGAGTTCCTCCGCCTGGGCCGGGGCGAGGAGGGGACCGGGGGGCGCGACAAGTCCTCGATCCTCGCCGACACGCTCGAGGCGCTGATCGGCGCCGTCTACCTGGACCGCGGCCTCGACGAGGCGTCCGTGCTGGTCCGCCGGCTGTTCGACCCGCTCATCGAGACCTCCTCGCACCTCGGCGCGGGCCTGGACTGGAAGACCAGCCTCCAGGAGCTGACCGCCACCATCGGACTTGGCGTCCCCGAGTACGTCGTCACCGAGAGCGGCCCGGACCACGAGAAGACCTTCGAGGCCACCGCCCGCGTCGGCGGGGCCGACTACGGCACCGGGTCCGGCCGCAGCAAGAAGGAGGCCGAGCAGCAGGCCGCCGAGGCCGCCTGGACCTACCTGAGCGAGGCCTACGCCGAGCAGCTCGCCGGCGACCAGTCCGCCGCCTCCGCCTGACCCGCCGCGACCCCCCCCTGCCCGCGTGCCCGAACTTCCCGAGGTCGAGGTCGTCCGCCGCGGCACCGCGAACTTCGCCGTCGGCCGCACGATCGTGGCCGTCGAGGTGCTGCACCCGCGCGCCGTGCGCCGTCACGCCGCCGGGGGAGCGGACCTCGCCGCGCGCCTGACCAGCGTCACCGTCACCGGCGCCGAACGTCGCGGCAAGTTCCTCTGGCTGCCGCTGGACTCCGGCGAGGCGCTGCTCGTCCACCTCGGCATGAGCGGCCAGCTGCGCGTGCAGCCGCCGACGGCCCCGCCGGAGAAGCACCTCCGGGTGCGCCTCGCGTTCGCCGACCACGGCCCGGACCTGCGCTTCGTCGACCAGCGCACGTTCGGCGGCCTGTCCGTGGAGCCGCTCGTGCTCGGGCGGGGGGACCGGACGGTGCCGGCCTCCGTCGCCCACATCGCGCTCGACCCGCTGGAGCCGGAGTTCGACGCCGCTGCCGTGCGCACGGCGATGCGCGCCAAGCGCACCGGGCTCAAGCGGGCCCTGCTGGACCAGACGCTGGTCAGCGGCATCGGGAATATCTACGCCGACGAGGCGCTCTGGCGGGCTCAGCTGCACTACGCGCGGCCGACCGAGACGCTCCGCGCGACCGAGATCGACCGCGTCCTGGCCGCGGCCACCGCGGTGATGACCGCCGCGCTCGCCGCCGGCGGGACCTCCTTCGACAGCCTCTATGTGAACGTCAACGGCGAGAGCGGGTACTTCGACCGCTCGCTCGACGTCTACGGCCGGGAGGGGCGCGAGTGCGGCCGGTGCGGCTCCGCGATCCGGCGTGATGCGTTCATGAACCGCTCCTCGTTCTCCTGTCCCCGGTGCCAGCCCCGGCCCCGCCGGGCGCACTGGTGAGCGGGCTCCCCAACCATTCGGTGGGGGAAACGTGGTTGTTACGCCCCAGACGTCGTTTTCCTCTTGCGCCCCCTGCGCGGCTCGGCCATGATCACCGCATCAAGCCGTCCCCCGGCGCGATGCACGGGACTTCAGTCCCGGAGGCTCAGGTCTTCTGACCTGCAGTGACGCGCCGCTCGGGTCGACCGGCACCGATGGCTTGACCTCAAGACTCTCTGGTGCGACCCTAGAGACATCCCGCCTGCTGGCCCTACACCATGGTGCTCAGATGTCGGCGGATGTCTCTGTCGGTTACTAGCTGGTTTCTCAGCGTGGAGGACCCCACGATGGCAAAAGCGCTCTTCGGACACGTTGGCGGTCCGGACCCGCGCATGCTTAACGAGATGCGACGGATGCAGCGACGCATCGACGAACTCGAGGCAGAGCTGCTGCGCGTGCGTGCCGAGAACGACGCCCTTGCGGCGGAACTGAACCGGGACGAGCTGCTCACCGTCTCGCTGCAGGAGCCGGCTCTCACCTGAGCTCCTTCGTTTCACGTCGGGGACGCCGCGAGGCGTCCCCATCTTTTTGGCCCCGGCCCTGTGCCGGGGCCTGTTTTTTTGTCCGGCACAACAAATTCGGACGACTTCGACTCCGCTCCGAAATCTCGCGTGACCTATTCGGCGGTCACTCGTTGAGAGCAGCAGAGGGGAGTTGATGGCCACCACGGCATCGACTGCTCACGGTGGAGGACCTCGGTTCTGGTTCTGCCCCCAATCGCGCTGGCGGGCGCGCGGGGAACAGAACACCACCGCGAACCCCTCACGCGGCACCCGTCTCCGGACGGGGGTCGCCTCGGGTGGTCGGTCGGCGGGCCTGACCACCCCCAAAGCGCGACGGGGTGCTCGCAGGCGGGCGCGAGCACCCCGTCGCTCATTGTTTAACGGCGGCCTCCGGCCGCGTCGCGCTCCGCGCGCGGGGCGGCGGCCGTCGCGGACGCCGCCGGCCCGCGGGCGTCGCCGCCTGCGCTCAGTGGAGATGTCATCTCCAGTGCATGTGCACTAGAGATGTCATCTCCAGTGCACGGGGCGCGGGGCGGGGCGTGGTCGGCAAAATTTTCCGGGCCTCGCGACCGCGTTCTGGCGCCTGTCCACAGGGCCGGCCGGGCGACGCCGGGGGTTGTCTACAGGGGATGCGCGTGGGTTCCGTGGCGCTCCACAGGCTGTCCACCGGGTGTCCCCAGGCGGGGGTCTCAGACCTCATTCGCCCCATCAGTACCGGGGGCGCGCGGCGTGCGAAACGGGGGGAGATCGGCGCTATCGTCGCGGGGAATCCGTAGCCCTGGGGGACGAGCGTTGTACCTGAAGACCCTGACGATCAAAGGCTTCAAGTCCTTTGCGTCGGCCACGACGCTCCGACTCGAGCCGGGCATCACGTGCGTCGTCGGGCCGAACGGATCGGGCAAGTCGAACGTCGTCGACGCGCTGTCCTGGGTCATGGGGGAGCAGGGCGCGAAGTCGCTGCGCGGCGGCAAGATGGAGGACGTCATCTTCGCCGGGACGGCGGGGCGTCCGCCGCTCGGCCGCGCCGAGGTCGCGCTGACGATCGACAACAGCGACGGCGCCCTGCCCATCGACTACACCGAGGTGACGATCTCGCGGACGCTGTTCCGCAACGGCGGTTCCGAGTACGCCATCAACGGCGACTCCTGCCGGCTCCTCGACATCCAGGAACTGCTCTCCGACTCCGGCATCGGCCGCGAGATGCACGTCATCGTCGGGCAGGGTCAGCTCGACGCCGTCCTCAGCGCCGACGCCGAGGCCCGCCGCGGCTTCATCGAGGAGGCCGCGGGCGTCCTCAAGCACCGCAAGCGCAAGGAGAAGGCGCTGCGGAAGCTGGAGGCGATGCAGTCCAACTTGACCCGCGTCTCCGACCTGATCACCGAGCTGCGCCGCCAGCTCAAGCCGCTGGGCAAGCAGGCCGAGGTCGCGCGCCGGGCCGCGGTCGTCCAGGCCGACCTGCGTGACGCCCGGCTGCGGCTGCTCGCCGACGACCTGATCACGCTCCGCAGCTCGCTGGAGGCCGAGGTCGCGGACGAGACCGCGCTGCGCGCGCGCCAGGCCGAGGTCGAGGAGGCTCTGACCACCGGCCGCGCCGAGGAGACCCGGCTGGAGGCGGCGCTCGCCGAGGCCGCGCCGGCGTTCACCCGCGCCCAGGAGACCTGGTACCGCCTCTCCGCGCTCCGCGAGCGGCTGCGCGGCACCGCCGGCCTCGCCGCCGAGCGGGCCCGGCACCTCGCCGCCGAACCCGAGGAGGCCCGCGGCGGCCGCGACCCCGAGGACCTCGAGCGCGAGGCCGCGCAGGTCCGGGCGCAGGAGGCCGAGCTCCGGGACCACGTCGAGGCCGCGCGGCAGACCCTCGCGCAGGCCGTGGCGACCCGGCAGGAGCACGAGCAGGCGCTCGCCACCGAGGAGAAGCGGCTCGCCGCCGTCGTGCGCGCCGCCGCCGACCGCCGCGAGGGCCTGGCCCGCCTGCAGGGCAAGGTCAACGCGATCCGCAGCCGCGCGAGCGCCGCGGAGGCCGAGCTGGGCCGGCTCGCCGAGGCGCTCGAGGGCGCCCGGGTGCGCGCCGAGACGGCCCGCGGTGAGCTGACCGCGCTGGAGCAGGCCGCGGCCGGGCTCGACGAGGGCGAGGTCGGGCTCGACGAGGCTTACGAGGCGGCCGCGGCCGCGCTGGCCGCCGCCGAGGAGCAGGTCACCGCGCTCCAGGCGCGCGAGCGCGAGGTCGAGCGGGAGCGGACCGGCCTGGTCGCCCGCAAGGAGACCCTGGAACTGGGCCTGGCCCGCCGCGACGGTGCCGCAGTCGTCCTCGGCGCGGACGCCCTGCCCGGCGTCCTCGGCTCGGTGGCCGCCCTGCTGACGGTCGAGACCGGGTACGAGACCGCCGTCGCCGCCGCGCTGGCGGGCGTCGCCGACGCCGTCGCCGTCGAGTCGGTCGACGCCGCGGTCGCGGCGCTGCAGTACCTGAAGGAGGCCGACGGCGGCCAGGCCGACTTCGTCGTCGGGGGAGCGCCGGTCGCCTCGCTCGAGCGGCCCGCCCTGCCGGCGGGTGCGCGCTTCGTCCTCGACGTGATCCGCGCCCCCGAGGCCCTCGCGGGCGCCCTGGCCGGGATGGTCGGGACCTGCGTGGCCGTCGAGACCCTCGACGACGCCCGCGCCCTGGTCGCGGCCCACCCGCGCCTGCGCGCCGTCACGCGTTCCGGTGACACCCTCGGGGCCGACCGCGCCCGCGGTGGCTCCGCGAGCGCGCCGAGCCTGCTGGAGATCCAGGCCGCCGTCGACGGGCTGGCGCAGCAGATCGAGGAACTGGACCGCACCGCCACGCAGCTCGGCGCCGACCTGGCGGCCGCGCGGGAGGCGAAGCAGTCCGCCGCCGCGGCCGAGCAGGCCGCGCTGGCCCGCCTGCACGAGTCCGACGCGAGCATGGCGGCCGTGGCCGAGCAGCTCGGGCAGCTCGGCGCCGCCGTGCGCAGTGCCGAGGCCGAGGCCGAGCGCCTCGCCACCTCGATCCGCAAGGCCGAGGAGTCCCGCGACGCCGACCTGGCCGGTCTCGCCGAGCTCGAGGCCCGCCTGGCCGAGGCCGAGCGGGAGCCCGAGGAGGACGACGACGACCCGACCGAGCGCGAGCGGCTCGCCGAGGCCTGTACCGCGGCCCGCCAGGCCGAGATGGATGCCCGCCTGGCGCTCCGGACCGGCGAGGAGCGTCAGCGCGCCCTGTCCGGCCGGGCCGACTCGCTGACCCGCGCGGCCCAGCAGGCCCGTGCGGCGCGGGAACGCGCGGAGCGCCGGCGCATCGAGCGGGAGCGCGGGGCCCGCGTCGCCCGCGCCGTCATGATCGCCGCCGAGCACAGCCTGGCGATGCTGGAGACCTCGCTGGCCGCGGCCGGCGCCGAGCGGGACGCCGCGGACCGCCGTCGCACCGCCGCCGAGACCGCACTCGCCGCGCAGCGCGGGTCGATCCGCGAGCTCGCGACCGAGCTGGAGCGCCTGACCGACTCCGTGCACCGCGACGAGGTCGCCCGGGCCGAGCACCGCATGCGCATCGAGGCGCTGGAGAACCGCGCGCTGGAGGAGCTGGGCGTCGCGCCCGACATCCTCGTGGCCGAGTACGGGCCGGACCAGTCCGTCCCGGTGTTCCCGGAGCCGGGCCCCGACGGTCAGCTCCCGCCGATGGACGAGAACACCCCGCTGCAGACGATCCCGTACGTCCGCGAGGAGCAGGAGAAGCGGCTGCGCGCCGCCGAGCGTGCGCTGGCGCTGCTCGGCAAGGTCAATCCGCTCGCGCTGGAGGAGTTCGCCGCGCTCGAGGAGCGCCACCAGTTCCTCTCCGAGCAGCTCGAGGACCTCAAGAACAGCCGCCGCGACCTCCTCACGGTGATCAAGGAGGTCGACGACCGCGTCCAGCAGGTCTTCGCCGAGGCCTACGCGGACGTCGCCCGCGAGTTCGAGGGCGTCTTCTCCCGCCTGTTCCCGGGCGGGGAGGGCCGGCTGCTGCTCACCGACCCCGACGACATGCTCACGACCGGCGTCGAGGTCGAGGCCCGGCCGCCCGGCAAGAAGGTCAAGCGCCTCTCGCTGCTCTCCGGCGGTGAGCGGTCGCTGGTCGCCGTGGCGCTGCTGGTGTCGATCTTCAAGGCCCGCCCGAGCCCGTTCTACGTGCTCGACGAGGTCGAGGCCGCGCTCGACGACACCAACCTCGGGCGACTCATCCAGATCATGGAGGAGCTGCGCGACAACAGTCAGCTGATCGTCATCACCCACCAGAAGCGGACGATGGAGGTCGCCGACGCGCTGTACGGCGTCTCCATGCGGGGCGACGGCGTGACGACGGTGATCAGTCAGCGGCTGCGCGAGGAGCAGCCCGCCTGATGCCGGGGGAGCCCACCGCGGCGTACCTGTTCGACCTCGACGGCGTGCTCCGGGTCCGGGAGCACGAACCGCCGGCGCGGCTGAGCGAGCTCGCCTACGACCTCGACCGGTACGGCCCGGCGCTGCTCGGGGAGATCTCCGACGACCAGTGGCGGTTCTCGGTCGCCGGTGCGCTGATCGCGGAGGGCCTCGCCTCCGACGCGGCCGTGCAGGCGGTGCTCGACTGGAGCGAGCCGATGGGCCGGGTCGACCGTGAGGTCCTCGCGGTGGTCGAGGAGATCCGGGCGGCCGGTCGCCCGGTCGCGCTCGTCGTCAACGCCACCGACCGGCTGGAGCGCGAACTCGTCGCGCTCGGGCTCGACGAGTCCTTCGACACGATCGTGAACTCCGCGCGGACGGGGGTCGCGCTGCCGGACGCCGCGATGTACGAGATCGCCGCCGGGATCCTCGCCGTGCCCGTCCCGGAGTGCGCGTACGTCAGCCGACGTCCCGAGCTCGTCGCGGGCGCGGAGCGGATCGGCATGACCGGGCACGTGTTCGACTCGGTGGCGGGGTTGCGCTCCGTGGTCGCGGAGTGGTCCGCGGGTTAGACCCGCTCCACCGCACAGCGGCCGGACAGGAGAAACTACGCGGAGCGGTGCCGCCAGTGCCGTCGTCCGCCGATGCCGGGGTGTGAAGTGGAAGTCCTGATCGTCACGACCGTGGTCGTGCTGCTCGTCTGTGCGGCCATCGCCGGTCTGGTGGTCCCGGCGCTCAAGCGCCAGGCCCCGCCGCGCAAGCCCGAGGTGCCGCCGCCCGGCACGATCGCGACCCCCGCGCCGCCGGACACCGTCGAGGCGCCGGAACCGACCTCGCAGGCCCCACCGGTGGCGGCTCCCGAGCAGCCCGCCGAGGCTCCCGTCGAGGAGCCGATCGAGGCGCCGGAGCTGGAGGTCCCGGAGCCGACCGCCGGCCGCCTGACGCGCCTGCGCGCGCGGCTGGCCCGGTCGCAGTCCGGCCTGGGCAAGGGCCTGCTCACGCTGCTGTCCCGCGACACCCTCGACGAGGAGACGTGGGAGGAGATCGAGGAGACCCTCCTCGGCGCCGACCTCGGCGTCGGGCCGACGCAGGAGCTCGTCGAGCGCCTGCGCACCGAGGTCCGGGTGAAGGGCTCCCGCACGCCCGAGGAGGTCCGGAACCTGCTCCGGACCGAGCTGATCAACCTCATCGGCGCCGACACCGACCGCAGCCTGCACGCGGTCCGCCAGCCCGACGAGCGGCCCTCGGTCACGCTCGTCGTGGGCGTGAACGGCACCGGCAAGACCACGACCACCGGCAAGCTCGCGCGTGTGCTCGTCGCCGACGGCCGCTCCGTGCTGCTCGGCGCGGCGGACACCTTCCGCGCCGCGGCGGCCGACCAGCTGCAGACCTGGGGCGAGCGCGTCGGCGCCCGCACGGTTCGCGGCCCCGAGGGCGGGGACCCCGCGAGTGTGGCGTTCGACGCGGTCAAGCAGGCCGCCGGTGACGACGTCGACGCCGTCCTCATCGACACGGCCGGCCGCCTGCACACGAAGACCGGCCTCATGGACGAGCTCGGCAAGGTCAAGCGCGTCATCGAGAAGCAGAGCCCGGTGCACGAGGTCCTGCTCGTCCTCGACGCCACGACCGGCCAGAACGGGCTCATGCAGGCCCGCGTCTTCGCCGAGGTCGTGGACGTCACGGGCATCGTGCTGAGCAAGCTCGACGGGACCGCCAAGGGCGGCATCGTCGTGGCCGTCCAGCGCGAGCTCGGCGTGCCGGTCAAGCTCGTCGGCCTCGGTGAGGGGCCCGACGACCTGGCGCCGTTCGACCCCGCCGCGTTCGTCGACGCGCTGCTCGCCGACTGACCCGACCCGTCCGCGAAGCCCCCGCCGGGAACCGGCGGGGGCTCTCGTTCGTTGATCTTGGTCGCTGTCGGGGGAGTTGACGGCGTCTTGCGCCCGACGTCCGAATCCGCCCGATCGGGTAGATCGAGTTCACCGAGACGTAACACCGGTGCGCCATCGGTGATCTGAGGGAAACACGTGCTGCCCCCGGGCGAAACGCGCTCTCGGAACCCTTCCGTCCAGGACGCGGACCGTGGCGGTCCCGCCGCGGTACAGGAAGGGAGGCACCACCCAGATGCCGGAATCAGCCCTTGACTCGGGCAACACCGCCTGGATGTTGATGAGCTGCGCGCTCGTGCTGCTCATGACTCCGGGACTCGCGTTCTTCTACGGCGGCATGGTCCGTATGAAGAGCGTCCTCAACATGATGATGATGTCGGTGGCCGCGCTGGGCATCGTGAGCATCCTCTGGGTGCTCTACGGCTACAGCATCGCGCTCACGAAGGACGAGGGCGGGGGCCTCATCGGTGGCCTGGACGCCGCCGGTCTCGACGACACGATCGCGGACACCGGGGCAGCGCTGCCCGAGACGGTGTTCGTGGCCTTCCAGCTGATGTTCGCGATCATCACGGTCGCGCTCATCTCGGGCGCCATCGCCGACCGCGCGAAGTTCAGCACCTGGTGCGTCTTCGTCGTGCTCTGGGCGAGCATCGTCTACTTCCCTGTCGCCCACTGGGTCTTCCACTTCGGTGACGACCGCAACGGCGACGGCAACCTGGTCGACCCGGGCTGGATCGTGGACATGGGTGTCCTCGACTTCGCCGGTGGCACGGCGGTGCACATCAACTCCGGTGCGGCGGCTCTCGCGCTCTGCCTCGTTCTCGGCAAGCGTCGCGGCTGGCGCAAGGACCCCATGCGCCCCCACAACGTGCCGTTCGTGATGCTCGGTGCGGCCCTGCTGTGGTTCGGCTGGTTCGGCTTCAACGCCGGTTCGGCCGCGGCGGCGGACAACACCGCCGGCGTCACCTTCCTCAACACCCAGGTCGCCACCGCGGCTGCGGTCATCGGCTGGCTGATCGTCGAGCGCATCCGGGACGGGCACTTCACCCTCCTCGGTGGCGCCTCGGGCATGGTGGCCGGTCTGGTCGCCATCACGCCCTCCTGCAACACCGTCAACCCGATGGGTGCGATCGGCATCGGTGCCATCACCGGCGCGATCTGCTGCGCGGCCCTGTCGCTGAAGTTCAAGTTCGGGTTCGACGACTCGCTCGACGTCGTCGCCGTCCACATGGTCGGTGGCCTCGCCGGCACCCTGCTCATCGGTGTCTTCGCCACCGCCGACGCCCCGGCCGGGGTCGACGGTCTGCTCTTCGGTGGCGGCGGCGAGCAGCTCGGCAAGCAGGCCGTGGGTGCGTTCGCGGTCATGGGCTACTCGTTCGTGGTCACGCTCATCCTGGGTCTGATCCTCCACAAGACGATCGGCTTCCGGATCGACGAGGACGCCGAGGTCGAGGGCATCGACGTCAACGAGCACGGTGAGACCGCGTACGAGCTCGGTGCGGTCGGGTCGCCGCTGGCCCGTCCGACCGGTGGTGGCGCCGGCCTCACCCACACGGTCGGGGGCATGGCTCCCGGCACGACCCCGAGGGTGGACGCATGAAGCTCCTGACTGCGGTCATCAAGCCGTTCAAGCTCGACGACGTGCGCGGCGCCCTGGAGAAGTTCGGGGTGCAGGGCATGACGGTCAGCGAGGCCAGCGGGTATGGCCGCCAGCGCGGTCACACCGAGGTCTACCGGGGCGCGGAGTACACCGTGGACCTGGTGCCGAAGGTGCGGCTGGAGGTGCTGGTCGACGACGCGGACATCGCCGACGTCGTGGAGGTCGTCCTCAAGTCGGCGCAGACCGGGAAGATCGGTGACGGCAAGGTCTGGGTGACCTCCGTCGACACCGTGGTCCGGGTCCGCACCGGCGAACGCGACACCGACGCCCTCTAAGGGCATCGGCACGGCATGGAAGGGGCCCGATCCGCTCGGCGGATCGGGCCCCTTTCGCACGTCCTGACCGGCATCGGCGAGAGAGGTGCGCAACACAGACGTAACACGGACGCAACATTGGTGATGATCCGGAAACACTCGTGTCACGCGGTCGAAACCGCGTCCCGAAACCGTCGCGCCGACCGTGTCCCCACGGTCGGCGCAGGACCGCGGACGCGAAGGGTCGACGATGACGGAGATCAACGGGGCGGACACCGCCTGGCTGCTCGCCAGCACCGCGATGGTGGTGGTGATGACGTTCGGGCTCGCCACCTTCTACGGCGGCATGGTCCGGGCGAAGAACGTCATGAACACGATGATGATGATCGTCGCGACCATCGCCGTGCTCACGGTGGTCTGGTTCGGCTGGGGCTACAGCCTGATCTTCGGCGGCGACAACGGCGGCATCATCGGGAACTTCTCCTACGTCGGCATGACCGACGCGATGGACGAGGTCTCCGGCACCGTCCCGACGCTGCTGTTCGCGACCTTCCAGCTCACCTTCGCGCTCATCACGTGCGGCCTGGTGTGCGGCTCGATCGTCGACCGGGCCCGGTTCAGCGCCTGGTGCGTGTTCATCGTCGCCTGGGCGACGTTCGTCTACGCCCCGATGGCGCACTGGATCTTCTTCTTCGGCTCGGACACCGACGGCCCGGGCTGGATGGTCGACTTCGGCGTCCTGGACTTCGCCGGGGGCACGGTCGTCGAGATCAACTCCGGGGCGTCCGGCCTGGCGCTCGCCCTGGTCATCGGCGCCCGGATGGGGTGGAAGCGCGACCCCATGCGCCCGCACAACCTCACGATGGTGATGCTCGGCGCCGGTCTGCTCTGGTTCGGCTGGTTCGGCTTCAACGCGGGGTCGGCGCTGTCGGCCAACGCGCAGGCCGCGCTCGTCCTGTGCAACACGATGATCGCCGGCGCCGTCGCGATCTGCGGCTGGATGGTCGTCGAGCGCATCCGCGACAAGAGCTTCACCTCTTTCGGTGCGGCGTCCGGCGCCGTCTCCGGTCTGGTCGCGATCACCCCGTCCTGTGCGGCGGTCACCCCGATCGGTGCGGCGGCGATCGGCTTCCTGGCCGGCGCGATCTGTGCGATCGCGATCGCGTGGAAGTACAAGATGGGCTACGACGACTCGCTCGACGTGGTCGGCGTCCACTTCGTCGGTGGCGTGGTCGGCATGATCGGCATCGGCCTGTTCGCCAGTGCGCAGGCGACCGGCATCCTCACCGCGGACGACCCGAACGACGGGATCGACGGCCTGTTCTACGGCGGCGGCCTCGACCAGTTGGGCAAGCAGTTGGTCGGTGCGGGCGCGGCGACGCTGTACGCGTTCGCGGTCACCTTCATCATTGGCTGGGTGATCCACAAGACGATGGGCTTCCGGGCCGACCCCGAGGCCGAGCTGAGTGGCCTCGATCAGGCGATGCACGCCGAGACCGCGTACGAACTCGGCGCGACGGTCTCCTCGACCGGCCGCATGGCCGGGTCGTCCAGCGCCGACGGCGCCTGACCGGGCGACGGAACAGACTGAGCAGGCGTCACACCCCCACCCACCAGGAGGCGACATGAAGCTCGTGACCGCGGTGATCAAGCCGTTCAAGCTCGACGACGTCCGCACGGCGCTGGAGCAGTTGGGGGTGCACGGCATGACCGTGACCGAGGCCAGCGGCTACGGCCGCCAGCGCGGTCACACCGAGGTCTACCGCGGCGCCGAGTACGTCGTGGACCTCGTGCCCAAGGTGCGCCTCGAGGTGCTGGTCGACGCCGCGGACACCGAGGCGGTCATCGGCGCGATCATCTCCGCCGCGCAGACCGGCAAGATCGGCGACGGCAAGGTCTGGGTCACCCCGGTCGAGTCCGTCGTCCGCGTCCGCACCGGCGAGCGCGACGCCGAGGCGCTCTGATCCGCGTGGTGTCCCCGGTCGACCGCACGTGACGTACGCGCAGGAGCGGGCCGCGCTGCTGGCCCGGAACATGCCCTTCGGGCCGGACCGCCGGGCGGCGCTCTCCGACGCCGCCGACGGCTGGCTCATCGAGCTGCTCCGGGCCGCCTCCGGCGGTGACGACAGCGGGCTCGCCCTTGTCGCCATCGGCGGCTACGGCCGGCGCGAGATGGTCGCGGGCAGCGATCTGGACGTCCTGCTCCTGCACGCCCGCAAGCGCGGCCTGGCGGAGGTCGCCGACGCCGTCTGGTACCCGATCTGGGACGCCGGCGTGAAGCTCGACCACTCCGTCCGCACGGTCGCCGAGGCGCGCGCGGTGGCGGGGGAGGACCTCAAGGCGCTGCTCGGGATGCTCGACATGCGGCACGTCGCCGGGGACGTCGGGCTGACCGAGCAGCTGCGCAGCACCGTCCTCGCCGACTGGCGCTCGGCCGCGACCAAGCGCCTGCCCGAACTGCGGGAGTCCGCGCAGGAGCGCGACCGGAGCAACGGGGAACTGGCGTTCCTCCTCGAGCCCGACCTGAAGGAGAGCCGCGGGGGTCTGCGCGACCTGGTCACGCTCCGCGCGGTGCAGGCCTCGTGGGTGGCGGACGTGCCGCACTCCCGCATCGGCCCCGCCCACGACCGGCTGCTCGACGTCCGCGACGCCCTGCACACGGTCACCGGCCGGAGCACCGACCGACTGGTGCTGCAGGAGCAGGAGAACGTCGCGAGCGCGCTCGGCCTGCTCGACGCGATCGCCCTGATGCGGTCGCTCGCCGAGGTCGGGCGCACGATCGCCTACGCCTCGGACATCACCTGGCGCCGGGTCGACCAGGTGCTGGAGACGCGGACCCGGCGCTTCCGGATCCGCGGCACCGCGGGCAAACCCGCGCCGCGTACGCCGCTCGCGGACGGTGTCGTCCAGTCCGAGGGGGAGGCGGTCCTCGCCCGGGACGCCGATCCCGCGCGCGACCCGATCCTGGTGCTCCGCGCCGCCGCCGCGGCGGCGCAGGCGGGCATCCCGCTCTCGCCCGGCACCGTCGACCGACTGGCCGCGTCGGCGAAGCGCCTACCCGAGCCGTGGCCGGACGCGGCCCGGGAGGAACTGGTGCGCCTGCTCGGCGCCGGCCGCCCTGCGGTCGCCGTGTGGGAGGCGCTCGACCTCGCCGGCGTGATGACGACGTTGATCCCGGACTGGGCGCGCGTCAGCTGCCGCCCGCAGCGCAACGCCGTGCACCGGTTCACCGTCGACCGGCACCTGGTCGAGGCCGCCGCCAACGCCGCGGCGCTGACCCGCCGGGTCGCGCGACCCGACCTGCTGCTGGTGGGCTGCCTGCTCCACGACATCGGCAAGGGCTGGCCCGGCGACCACAGCGTCGTCGGCGCGACCATCGTCCGCGACCTGGCGCCCCGCCTCGGGTTCTCCGAGGCGGACGTCGAGGTGCTCGCCATGCTCGTGACGCACCACCTGCTGCTGCCGGACGTCGCCACCCGGCGCGACCTCGACGACCCGAAGACGATCGAGGCGGTCGCGAACGCTGTCGGGACCGTGGAGAACCTCGACCTGTTGCACGCGCTCACCGAGGCCGACGCGCTCGCGACCGGCGAGGCCGCGTGGACGCCGTGGCGCGTCAACCTGATCGACACCCTCGTCGAGCGGGCCCGCGCGGCGCTGTCCGGCACGCCGGTGCCGATCTCCTCGCCCCTGACCGACGACCAGCGCGCGCTCGCCCGCGACGGCGCGATCGACGTCCACATCGGGGGAGCGGAGTCCGGGGACTCCGGGACGATCGTCACCGTGGTCTCGCCGGACCGGCTCGGTCTGCTCGCCACCGTGGCCGGGGTCTTCGGCGTGCACCGCCTCGGGGTCCGGTCGGCCGTGACGGAGACCATCGACTCCGCCGCGGTGACCGTCTGGACCGTGCAGCCCGACTTCGGCGCGCCGCCGGACGCCGCCGTCCTGCGCGGCGACATCGTCCGCGCCCTCGACGGCTCGCTCGACGTCAGCGCGCGGCTCGCCCGCCGGGAGCAGGCCCAGGTGCAGAAGCCGGGCATCGCCGTCCCGCCGCCGAGCGTGCACGTCGTGGCGGACGCCTCCGACACCGCGACCGTGCTCGAGGTCCGGGCCCACGACCGGCCCGGTCTGCTCCACCGCGTCGGCCGCGCGCTGTCCGCGGCCGAGGTCGACATCCGGTCCGCGAAGGTGAGCACCTGGGGTGCCGAGGCCGTCGACGTCTTCTACGTCGTCGACCCGGTGACCGGCCGCGCCCTCGACGAGGCCCGCGCCGAGGCCGTCCGCAAGTCCGTCCTCGACGCCCTCGACTGAGCTCTGCGGGATGACGTCCCGCAGGCCCCCGGTGTCAGCCCGCAGACGGGCTGACACGCGTCCACCAGGGACGTCATCCCGCAGGACATAGGCTGGGGGGAGCCCCGAGCCAGCTCAGAAGAGGATCCGTTTCTCGTGTTCGACACTCTTTCCGACCGCCTCGCAGCGACGTTCAAGAACCTGCGCGGCAAGGGCCGGCTCTCCGACGCCGACATCGACGCCACCGCGCGCGAGATCCGGATCGCCCTGCTCGAGGCGGACGTCGCGCTGCCCGTGGTCAAGGACTTCATCGCCTCGGTCCGTGAGCGGGCCCGCGGGGCGGAGGTCAGCCAGGCGCTGAACCCGGCGCAGCAGGTCATCAAGATCGTCAACGAGGAACTGGTCACGATCCTCGGCGGGGAGACCCGCCGACTGCGGTTCGCGAAGACCGCGCCGACCGTGATCATGCTCTGCGGTCTGCAGGGCGCCGGTAAGACGACGCTCGCGGGCAAGCTCGCGAAGTGGCTGGCGAAGAACGGCCACCAGCCGATGCTCGTCGCCGCGGACCTCCAGCGCCCGAACGCGGTCCAGCAGCTGCAGGTCGTCGGCGAGCGTGCCGGCGTCGTCGTCTACGCCCCCGAGCCGGGCAGCGGCGTGGGTGACCCGGTCAAGGTCGCGAAGGACTCCATCGAGGAGGCCCGCCGCCGCCAGCACGACATCGTCATCGTCGACACCGCCGGCCGCCTCGGTGTCGACGCCGAGATGATGCAGCAGGCCGCGGACATCCGCGACGCGGTCTCGCCCGACGAGATCCTCTTCGTCGTCGACGCGATGATCGGTCAGGACGCGGTCACGACCGCCCAGGCCTTCCTCGACGGCGTCGGGTTCGACGGCGTCGTCCTCACCAAGCTCGACGGTGACGCCCGCGGTGGTGCGGCGCTCTCGGTCGCGAAGGTGACCGGTCGTCAGATCATGTTCGCCAGCAACGGCGAGAAGCTCGACGACTTCGACGCCTTCCACCCCGACCGGATGGCGTCGCGCATCCTCGGCATGGGTGACGTCCTCACCCTCATCGAGCAGGCCGAGCAGCACTTCGAGGCCGAGCAGACGGCCAAGATGGCCGAGAAGCTGCTCAAGGGCGGGAAGGGCAACGAGTTCACGCTCGAGGACTTCAAGCAGCAGATGCTGCAGGTCCGGAAGATGGGCTCGCTCGGCAAGATCCTGAAGATGCTCCCCGGCATGGGGGAGATGAAGGACCAGATCGACTCGATCGACGACAAGGAACTCGACCGCGTCGTCGCGATCATCAACGGCATGACGCCCGCGGAGCGCGAGGACCCGAAGATCATCAACGGCTCGCGCCGCGCCCGCATCGCGAAGGGCTCCGGCGTCGAGGTCGGCGAGATCAACCAACTGGTCGACCGTTTCTTCGAGGCCCGCAAGGTCATGAAGCAGATGGCCGGCGGCCTCGGCGGGATGAAGGGCGGCATGCCCGGCATGGGCGGCTTCCCCGGTCTCGGGGGCGGCGGCAAGAAGTCCCGCGGCAAGGCGCAGCAGACGCGGCCCGGCAAGTCCAAGGGCAAGCAGCGCTCCGGCAACCCCGCGAAGCGGGCGCAGGAGGAGGCCGCGGCCGAGGCGCGCGCCGCCGCCGGCGCGGAGGCCGCGTTCGACCCGGCGAACTTCGAGCTGCCGGCCGAGCTCAAGGGCCTGCTGCCGCCCGACGCGAAGTGAGCGCGCGGTCGTGAGTGAAGCGCTGCACGTCCGGGGCGTCCGCCTGCCCGACGAGACCGACGTCGACCTCTGGATCGTCGACGGCGTCGTCACCTACGAACCGGTGCCGGACGCGGTCACGATCGGGACGGGCTGGATCACGCCCGGCCTGGTCGACATGCACTGCCACATCGGCCTGGCCGCGAGCGGCGAGACCGACCGCGAGGCCACCGAGGCCCAGGCGGTCCGGGACCGCGACTCGGGCGTCCTGCTCGCCCGCGACTGCGGGACGCCCGCGGACACGCGGTGGATCGACGACCGCGAGGATTTGCCGCGGATCGTCCGCGCCGGGCGCCATGTCGCCCGTCCCAAGCGCTACATGCGGGACGTCAGCGTCGACGTCGAGCCGCCCGAGCTGCCCGCCGCCGTCGCCGAGCAGGCGACGCGGGGCGACGGCTGGGTGAAGATCGTGGGGGACTGGATCGACCGCGACGCCGGCGACCTCACCCCGCTCTGGCCCGTGGCGGCGCTGACCGACGCCGTCGCTGCCGCCCACGCCGCCGGGGCGCGCGCGACCACCCACGTGTTCGGTCGGGCGGCGCTCGCCGAGGCGCTGGAGGCCGGCTTCGACTGCATCGAGCACGGCACCGGCCTCGACGACGAGCTCACTGCGCGCATGGCCGCCGCCGGGACGGCGCTGGTCCCGACGCTGCTCAACGTCGTCGAGAACTTCCCGGGCATCGCCGACTCCGGGCAGGCGAAGTTCCCGGCCTACGCCGACCACATGCGCCGGCTGTGGGAGACCGCGCCCGCCCGGATCGCCGCCGCCTACGAGGCGGGCGTGCCGATCTTCGTCGGGACCGACGCCGGCGGCGTGATCGCCCACGGCCGGATCGTCGACGAGATCGCCACGCTCACGCGGGCCGGGCTGCCGCTGGACTACGTGCTCGGGGGTGCCTCCTGGCGCGCCCGGGAGTTCCTCGGGCGCCCCGGACTGGCCGAGGGCGACCCCGCCGACCTGGTGATCTTCGCCGCGGACCCGCGGGCCGACCTGGCCACGCTCGCCGCCCCCTCCCGGATCGTCCTCCGGGGCCGTGTGATCGCCTGACCCCACCCCGATTCCGGTCGGGGGACCGCCCGATTCGGCCGAACGTGCCTCAGGTGGCATAATCGGCCGCTGCATTCGATGACCTCAGGAGAGACCAGGCTCGTGGCCGTCAAGATCAAGCTCAAGCGGATGGGCAAGATCCGCTCCCCGCACTACCGCGTCGTCGTCGCGGACTCCCGGACCAAGCGGGACGGTCGCGCCATCGAGGAGATCGGGAAGTACCACCCGACCTACGAGCCCTCGGTCATCGAGATCGACTCCGAGCGTGCGCAGCACTGGCTGAAGGTCGGCGCGCAGCCCACCGAGGCCGTCCTCGCGCTGTTCAAGATCACCGGCGACTGGCAGAAGTTCAAGGGCCTGCCGGGCGCCGAGGGCACGCTGAAGGTCGCCGAGAAGGTCGACAAGCAGGCGGGCAACGAGTTCGTCGCCACCGGCCTGGACGCGAACGCCGGCGCGAAGGCCGAGAAGGCCGAGTCGGCCCCGGCCGAGGCCGCCGCCGAGGCGCCCGCGGCCGAGGCGCCCGCCGCCGAGGCACCGGCCACCGAGGAGAGCTGACGGTGCTCGAGGACGCCCTCGACCACCTCGTGCGCGGCATCGTCGAGCACCCCGACGACGTCCGCGTCCGCGAGCGCAACCAGCGCAACGGCAAGGTCCTCGAGGTCCGGGTCCACCCCGACGACCTCGGCAAGGTGATCGGCCGCTCCGGTCGCACCGCGACCGCGCTGCGCACCGTCATCTCCGCCCTCGGCGGCCGCAACATCCGCGTCGATCTGGTCGATCAGCGCGGTCGGTAAGCGATGCAGCTCGTCGTCGGGCGCATCGGGCGCCCGCACGGCGTGCGCGGTGAGCTCACCGTCGAGGTCCGCACCGACTCCCCGGAACTGCGTTTCGCACCGGGGAGTTCGCTGTTGACCGACCCGGAGTCCGCGGGTCCGCTCGAGATCACCGGCGCCCGCTGGCACAGTGGTCGCCTGCTGCTCACCTTCGCCGGCGTTGCGGACCGCACCGCGGCCGAGGCGCTGCGGAACGTCCGGCTCGTCGTGGAGATCCCGGACGACGAGACGCCCGAGGACCCCGAGGACTTCTACGACCACCAGCTCGTCGGGCTGGGTGTCGTCGACGCTGCCGGGACCGACCTGGGCACCGTCACCGACGTGCTCCACCTGCCGTCGCAGGAGCTCCTGGCCGTCCGCACCCCGGACGGCCGCGAGGTGCTGGTCCCGTTCGTCCACGAGATCGTCCCCGAGGTCGATCTCGCGGCGAAGCGCGTCCGCGTGACCCCGCCCCCCGGGCTGTTCGCCGACGCGCCGGAGGGCTGATGCGCGTCGACGTGATCGGGATCTTCCCCGAGTACCTGGCCCCGCTGGACCTCTCGATCGTCGGGCGGGCGCGCACGAGCGGCCTGCTCGACGTCGTCGCCCACGACCTGCGGGACTGGACGCACGACGTGCACCGCACCGTCGACGACACGCCGTACGGCGGCGGCGCCGGCATGGTGATGAAGCCCGAGCCGTGGGGGGAGGCCCTCGACGCGGTGCTGGCGGGCGGCCCGCCCGGCGCCCGGGCGCGGCTGGTGGTCCCGACCCCGGGGGGCCGGCCGTTCACGCAGGAGTTGGCCGAGTCCTACGCCGCCCTGCCGTGGCTGGTGTTCGCCTGCGGCCGGTACGAGGGCATCGACGCCCGCGTGGCGGCGCACGCGGCGGCCCGGGCCGAGATCGACGCCGTCGACGAGGTCTCGCTCGGGGACTACGTCCTCGCGGGCGGTGAGGTCGCCGTCCTGGTGATCGTGGAGGCGGTGGCCCGGCTCCTGCCCGGCGTGCTGGGCAATCCGGCGTCGCTGACCGAGGAGTCCCACACGGGCGGGCTGCTGGAGTACCCCGTGTTCACCAAGCCGCCGGCGTGGCGCGGCCTGGACGTCCCGGAGATCCTGCGCTCGGGCGACCACGGGCGCATCGCGCGGTGGCGCCGCGACCAGGCGTTGCGCCGGACGGCCGCGGTCCGGCCCGATCTGATCCGGGCGCTGGACCCGGCCACCCTCGACCGCACCGACCTCGCCACGCTCGCGGAGACGGGCTGGGAACCGGGGGAGGACGGCCGGTTTCGTCCGACGCCCCCGGGTGTGTCAGACTGACCGCTGGATTTTCACGCCCCGCCGCGGGCGATCTGTACGCCTGCTGGCCGAAGGAAGCGACCGATCATGCACACGCTCGATGCCGTTGATGCCGCCTACCTGCGCTCCGACATCCCCGACTTCCGTCCCGGTGACACCCTGAAGGTGTCCGTCCGGGTCGTCGAGGGCAACCGGTCCCGCATCCAGGTGTTCCAGGGCGTCGTGATCCGCCGCCAGGGCAGTGGCCTGCGCGAGACCTTCACCGTCCGCAAGGTCAGCTTCGGCGTCGGTGTCGAGCGCACGTTCCCGGTCAACACCCCGTCGATCGACAAGATCGAGGTCGTCACCCGCGGTGACGTCCGGCGCGCGAAGCTGTACTACCTCCGCGATCTGCGTGGCAAGGCCGCGAAGATCAAGGAGAAGCGCGACGCCGTTCCGGCCAAGTAGTCCGGCCCCGCAGCTCCGGCCCCGCAGCTCCGGCACCACCGGCCGATCGGCGTCGGATCGGCCGGGGTGCCAAGGTCGCGCGGATACCCTCGACCGGACATGGACACCGACCGCGACGACGTCCGACCGGCGGACGCTGACGTGGACGCAGCTGTGGACTCCGACGTGGACGCGACGCTGACCGCGGTCCGCCGCCGTCCCACCTCGCACCGCCGGGCCGCTCCGCCGCGCCGTGCTCCGGCCTCGGGACGGTCGTCCCGGCGAGCCCGGGTGCCCGAGGCGGAGTCCGCGCTCGGGCGCGCCGAGCTGCGGGCGGCCCGCCGGCGGCACCTCCGCCGTGTCCAGGCCGCGGTCGTGGTCGGCCTGCTGGTGCTGATGACGACGGTCCGGGGCTTCCTGTTCCAGGCCTTCTCGATCCCGTCGGTGTCGATGGAGCCCACGCTGCACGTCGGCGACCGGGTCCTGGTCAACAAGCTGTCCTACGACGTCGGGTCGGTGCAGCGCGGCCAGGTGATCGTGTTCGACGGCGCGGGCAGCTTCGTCCCCGCCCGCGACGAACCGGGCCTCGTCGGCCGCGTCCTCGGCGCGCTGGGCCTGAACAACGGCCAGGACGACTACGTCAAGCGAGTGATCGGCCTTCCGGGGGACCGCGTCGCCTGCTGCGACCCGCAGGGCCGGCTCACGATCAACGGCATTTCGCTCGACGAGCCCTACCTGTTCCCGATGGACCTTCCGTCCCGGGACAAGTTCGATGTCCTGGTTCCTCCCGGGCGCGTCTGGGTGATGGGTGACCATCGGAGCCGCTCCGCTGACTCACGTGCCCACCTTGCGGACCCCGGCGGCGGTACTGTTCCCATCGACAAGATCGTGGGACGCGCCGTGGCGATCGTCTGGCCTCTCGGCCGGGCGGGGTGGTTACCCATCCCCGAGAGCTTCGAAAGGCTGACGAATGGAGGGGCCGCCGGTGACTGAGCCGGTCGATCCGGGCAGGCCCGGCGACCCGACCGGCCGTCCGGGCGGGAACGAGCCGGTCGAGGGCGTGGAGCCCACGAGCGCCGCGCCGACCGACGGTACGGCCGAGGGGGTCGACGGCGCTGCGGCGAACGACGCCGACGCGCTCCCGCCGCCGCCGAGCCGGGTCGCGCGCCGCGCCGGGGACGCCGCCGACGACGGCACGGAGCCGACCGCCGGCCGCCGCGTCGGGCAGTCCTCCAGCCTGATGCGCGAGCTGCCGATCCTGGTCTTCGTGGCGCTGGCGCTCGCCCTGCTCATCAAGACGTTCCTCGTCCAGGCGTTCTTCATCCCGTCGGACTCGATGGAGAACACGCTGCTGCAGGGGGACCGGGTCCTCGTGAACAAGTTCGCGTCGCACTTCGGCGACGTGAAGCGGGGCGAGGTCGTCGTGTTCCGCGACCCGGGCGGCTGGCTGCCCGCCGGCGCGGACGACGAGGGCGGCAACCCGATCGTCAAGGGCATCAAGGACGTCTTCGTCTTCGTCGGCCTGCTGCCCTCCAGCAGCGAGAAGGACCTGATCAAACGGGTGATCGGCGTGCCCGGCGACAAGGTCGCCTGTTGCACGAACGGAAAGATCACCGTCAACGGCATCCCGATCGACGAACCGTACGTCTATCCGGGCGACAAACCGTCGGACCGTCAGTTCAGCGTGACGGTCCCGCCGAACCGGCTCTGGGTGATGGGCGACCACCGCTCGCTGTCCGCCGACTCGCGCGTCCACATGTCCGACCCGGGCAACGGCACGATCCCCGCGGACAACGTGGTCGGCCGCGCGTTCGTCCTGGTCTGGCCGCTCGACCGCTGGTCGACCCTCGGGGTGCCGGACACGTTCAAGCGCAAGGAGCTCGACGACGCCGCGGTGGCGGTCTCCTCGCTCGGGCTCGTCACGCTGGTCCCGCTGGCGTTCGTCCGCCGGCGCCGGGTGGGGCGATTGATCCATGACGTCGACGCCGCCTGACGGGGGCGAGCACCCGAACCCTGGCACCGACCCCACCACTCCGGGGCCGGAGCGCGGTACGCCCGCGCCCAGCATCTTCGGAGCCGGTGACCCGAACACCGAGTACGTCCCGATCCCGCCGGTGCCGAACCTGCCCCCGCCGAACGTTCCCCCGACGGCCCTGCCGCCGGTGGTCCCGGCTCCGATGACGCCCCCGGCCGCACCGCCCCCGGTCGCACCGCCCGCGCAGTACTCGCCGCCGGAGTACACGGCGCCGCCGGACCCGCCGCCGGCCTCGCGCTACGCGGTGCCGCCGCCGCCTCTCCCGGCGCCGCAGCCGGGCGACGACATGCCGCGTCGGCCCACGCAACGCCGGACGGTGCGCCGCACCCCGGAGGAGCCCCTGCCGGAGCCGGTCGAGCACGGCCCCGAGGTGGGCAGCGCGTCCGCGTGGCTGCGGGAGATCCCGATCCTCGTCGCCGTCGCGCTCGGCATCGCGCTGCTGGTGAAGACGTTCCTGGTGCAGGCGTTCTTCATCCCGTCGGAGTCGATGGAGAACACGCTGCTCACCGGCGACCGCGTCCTGGTGAACAAGTTCGCCGACCGCTTCGGCGGGGACGTGAAGCGCGGCCAGGTCGTCGTCTTCAAGGACCCGGGTGGCTGGCTGGACTCGGACCAGGACGACACCACGGGCAACCCGATCGTGCGCGGGCTCAAGGACGTGTTCTCGTTCGTCGGGCTCCTGCCCTCGCAGAGCGAGAAGGACCTCATCAAGCGCGTCATCGGCGTCCCGGGCGACAAGGTCGCCTGCTGCGACTCCGAGGGCCGGGTCACCGTCAACGGCGTGCCGCTCGACGAGCCGTACCTGTATCCGGGCGACCGGCCGTCGGACCGGGAGTTCTCGGTGACGGTGCCGCCGAACCGCCTGTGGGTGATGGGCGACCACCGCTCGGACTCCGCCGATTCGCGCTCGCACATGGACGGCCCCGGCAACGGCACGATCCCGAGCGAGAACGTCGTCGGTCGCGCCTTCGTCCTGGTCTGGCCGATCTCCCGGTGGGACGTGCTGACCGTTCCCGCGACGTTCAAGCGACCCGAGATCGACGACGCCGGCCTCGCCACCTCGGCCGTCGGCCTCGCGGTGCTCGGCCCGCTGGCGCTGGCCCGGCGCCGCCGCCCGGCGGTGCTCGTGCCGGTGGCGTCCGTGCCGGAGGTGGCGGACGGAAGCCGGGGCGGGAGCTGATCGTGCTCCCGCGAGGAACCGCGGTCCGGAGGGACTCCGGGCTCTACGGCTACGAACGCGCGCTGGCCCGGTGCGGCCTCGCGCCGGTCGCCGGTGCCGACGAGGCCGGCCGGGGTGCCTGCGCGGGCCCGCTGGTCGCGGCGGCCGTGATCCTGCCCGAGGGCAAGCGCGGCGAGGTGCCGGGCCTGGCCGACTCGAAGCTGCTGCGGCCGGCGACGCGCGAGAAGGTCTACGACCAGGTCCTGCGGCGGGCGGCCGCGGTGAGCGTCGTCGTCATTACGCCGGACGAGATCGACCGCGTCGGGCTGCACCGGTCCAACGTCGCGGCGCTGCGCCGTGCCCTCGCCAAGCTGACGCTGCCGGCCGGCTACGTGCTCACCGACGGGTTCCCCGTCGCCGGGCTCGGCGTGCCCGGTCTCGCGGTCTGGAAGGGCGACCGGGTCGCGGCGTGCATCGCCGCGGCGTCCGTGGTCGCGAAGGTGACGCGCGACCGGATGATGGCGGAGCTGCACGAGCAGTACCCGCAGTACGGGTTCGACGAGCACAAGGGCTACTGCACGGCCGAGCACAACGCGGCGCTCGCGGCCCACGGCCCCTGCGCGCACCACCGCTTCTCGTACGTGAACGTCCGGACCGCGGCGGGCCTGCGGGTGAGCGCCGGGGCCGTCGACGACAATGCGCTGATCGCCGAGGAGATGGGGGAGGGGGAGTACCGATGAGCGCTGAGGATCTCGAGAAGTACGAGACCGAGATGGAACTCCAGCTCTACAAGGAGTACCGCGACGTCGTCGGGCTCTTCGCCTACGTCGTCGAGACCGAGCGCCGGTTCTACCTGACCAACCACGTCGACCTGCAGGTCCGCGCGGATGCCGGGGAGACCTACTTCGAGGTGTCGATGACCGACGCGTGGGTCTGGGACATGTACCGCCCGGCCCGGTTCGTGAAGAACGTCAAGGTGGTCACCTTCAAGGACGTCAACGTGGAGGAGCTCGCCAAGGCCGAGCTCGAACTGCCGAAGGACTAGCGCGTCCGTGACCCCGCCCGTGGACCCCAACCGCGTCGCCGCTGCCGAGCGCTTCGTCATCGCCCAGCGCTTCACCGCGCTGGTGAACCGCTACGACGTCTCGTTGCCGGCGTCCGACGGGCTCAGCCCGGGGGAGCCGGTCTGCTTCGTCGAGCAGAAGCGGCTCGCGTTCAAGGAGCAGGTCGACTTCCGGCTGCCCGACGGACAGACCTCGCTGTTCCGCTTCAAAGCCCGTTCGGTCGTCGACCTCGGTGCGACCTACGACGTCACCGCTGCGGACGGGACGCCGATCGGGACGTTCAAGAAGGAGGGGATGAAGTCCCTCCTGCGCTCGACCTGGCGGCTCTCGCAGCCCGGCCAGCCCGACGTGATCGGCCAGGAGCGCAGCATGCCGATCGCCCTCCTGCGCCGCGCGCAGGACCTGATCCCGCTGCCGTTCCACTTCGACTTCGACGCGAACGGGCAGCCGATCCTCACCGTCGAGCGCCAGCGCACCCTCCGGGACCGGTATCTGGTCCTGATCCACGTCCCCGGCCTCGACCGCCGGCTCGCGATCGCGATGGGTGTCGCCCTCGACGCGTTGCAGCAGCGCTGAGTCGGCAGCAGCGCTGAGTCGGCAACGGCGCTGAGTTCTTACCAGCGCTGATCCGTTCGGCCGATCCCGGTGGTCCTCCGCCCGGCCACAGTTCGTCCGGCGGGACGTCGCGCCGGAACACGGGACCCCGCTCGTGCGTCCAAACCCGCGCCGACAACAGGCGCGGGGTGGAAGGACGCCCGGGCGCGATCCGGGGGATGTCCGTGCTCGTCAAGCGCACAGCCGTGGCGGTGGTGGCCGCTGCCGTGACGGCCGCGCTGCTGAGTGGGATCGCCGTGGGGGCACCCGCGCAGGCCGAGGACGACCCGGTCCGGGTCGCCGCGGTCGAGGACGACGTCATGGGCTGCGAGAAAGGCGACTCGTTCAACCGCGCCGCCGCCGACCGGCTGGTGGCGGGCAGCGTCTCGATCGGGCCGTACCCCGCTGTGCGGATCCCCACCGACGGCAACCTCAACTGGGCGATCAACCCGTACCGGCACCCGTCCTGGGAGGTCCGGTACCGGACGCTGCGCTGGTTGCGGCCGCTGATCCTCGGGGTCGCGGACCCGACCGTCGACGCGGTCACCCGCGCCCGCTACCGCGCGTTCGTGGAGAACGTGGTCCGGGACTTCCTGCGCGACAACCCGCGCACCGGTAAGAAGCCGCTCCGGTTCACCTGGGACGCCGGGACCGCCGTCTCGCTGCGCGCCTCGTTCCTGCTCTGCGCCCGGGACGCCCTGGGTGGCACGGCGTGGCTGGACCGCGCGATCACCGAGCACGGACGCTTCCTTCACGGCCGGTGGGCCGGGGCCTGGAACCACGGGACCATGGAGGCGATCACCCTCTACCGCATCGGCTGCCGGACGAAGGACAGCGCGTTCCGTCGCGAAGGTCGCGCGCGGCTGGTCCGCTCGTTCTCGGCCGACCAGCCGCTCGGCCCGGTCCTCGACGCGCAGGGCGCCACCAACGAGCAGTCCGTCGGCTACGCCGACTACCAGCACCAGCTCTGGAACGAGGCGATCCGGCTGCTGAAGGACGGCGGGGACCCGGTCCCCGCCGTCCTGCGGAAGCGGGTGGCCAAGCTGCCCGAGTTCCTGACGGCGGCGACGCAGCCGGACGGGACGCTGGTGCAGCTCGGGGACACCTACGCCGACCCGGCGGAGAGCGCCGCCGGCACGACGCTCGAGTACGCGGTGTCCCGCGGGCAGTCCGGGCCGCGGCCGACCAAGCGCGTGTGGGTGTACCAGCGCGGCTACGTGTTCGGGCACAGCGGCTGGGGCGAGCGGCGACCGTTCGAGCAGGAGAGCTTCTACAGCCTGCGGTTCGGGGCGCCGCGCCAGGTGCACGGGCACGTCGACCACACCGCCTTCACCTACTTCGCCCGCGGCATCCCGATGCTCGTCGACTCCGGCCACACCGGCTACAAGGCCGACGCACAGCGGGCCTTCCTGCAGTCCGCGGCTGCGCACAACGTGCTCGAGGTCGTCGGGGTGAAGCAGCGCGACGTCACCACGAAGCTCACGCGCAAGGTCGTACGCGGCAACTGGCAGACCTTCGGTCTGACGGACCGTTCGTACGGCTTCCCCCGCACGCGCAACGTGCTCGTCGCGCAGGGGCCCGACATCGCCCTGGTGTACGACCGGACCGCCGCCCGCGGCAAGAAGCGGACGTTCCGTCAGCTCTGGCACCTCGGTGCCGACATGACCGTGACCCGCAAGGCGAAGGGCGTCGCGGTCGCCACGCCGAAGGGCGGCGCCGACGCGCGGCTCTGGATGATCCCCGTCGCCCTGGGCGGCGCCCGCCCGAGGACCGCCGTCGTGACCGGGCGGACCTCCCCCCGCCAGGGTTGGGTCTCCGACCACGAACTGACGCGGCGTCCGGCTCCGGTCGTCACGATGACCCGCCGGGCCACCGCGGCGCGGATGCTCACGGTCTTCGTCCCGACGTCCTCGACCGCGGTCGTGCGGACCGCGGTCCGCAACGTCGGCAAGGGTGCGAAGGTCCTGACCGTCACCGTCGACGGGACCGCGCGCCGGTTCCGGATCGGGGCGCAGGGGACCCTGACCCGGCTCTGAGCGGCGCCTCACCCGTTCGGCTGATTCCCGGTGGAGACCGTCGCGGAACGGAACCACGCTGGAGGCGGGGCCGTCCGACCCCACGGGCATATCGCCCGTACGGGGCGTTCGGGGTACGCACGGGGGCACGGAGTGAGGTTTCGGCGCGGAGCGGTGGCCGGCACGGTGGCGCTCGCGCTGCTCGGAGGCCTCGCGGTCACCGAGCCGGCGAGGGCGGACGACAAGCCCGTCAACATCCTCGCGGAGGACCCCGTCACCGTCTTCGGCGCCGACGTGCTCGGCTGCGAGGACGACGTCGACAGCAAGCCCGGGGCCGCCGACCGGATCCTGAGCGGGACGCTGCAGCTCTCCCCGTTCGGTCCGGTGGCCGTGCGCAAGGACGGCAACTTCAACTGGGCCATCGACCCGTTCGACCACCCGTCCTGGGCGTCGCGCTACCGCAGCCTGCGCTGGGTGGAGCCGCTGATCGACGAGTCGCTGAACCCGGAACGAACCCCGGCCGAGCGGTCGCGCTTCCGCGAGCACGCGCAGGCGATCATTCAGGACTGGGTGAAGGACAACCCGCCGAACGCGAAGAACAAGCTGCGCTTCATCTGGGACGACCCGACCGCGGTGGCACTGCGCAGCGCGTTCCTGCTGTGCGCGAAGCGCTCGCTGGGCGGCTCGGCCTGGCTGCACCGGACGATCGACGACCACGCCGCCTTCCTGCGCAAGCACTGGTCCGGGGCCTGGAACCACGGAACCATGGAGGCGCTCGCGCTCTACCGCATCGGCTGCCTGGAGTCGGACCGCGAGGCACGGCGCGTCGGGCGCTCGCGCCTGGTCGGCTCCTTCGAGAGCAAGGACAACCGCTTCGGTCCGGCGCTCGACAACCAGGGCGCGACCAACGAGCAGGCGGTCGGGTACGCCGAGTTCACCTATCAGCTCTGGCACGAGGTGATGCGGACGTTCCGCACCTGCGGCGACACCGTCCCCCAGGTCATCCGGAACCGCGTCGCGAAGGCGGAGGCGTTCGTCACCGCCGCCATCCAGCCGGACGGCAACCTCGTCCAGCTCGGTGACACCTTCGCGCGGCCGGCGGAGGTCGAACCGGGGACGACGATCCAGTACGCCGCGACGAAGGGCGCCAAGGGCCCGCGTCCGACCAAGCTCGTCTCGGTGTTCAAGCGGGGCTACGTCTTCGGGCGCAGCGGGTGGGGCACAGCGCGTCCGTTCGCGGAGGAGTCGTTCTACAGCCTGCGGTTCGGACCGGCCCGGCAGGTGCACGGCCACCTCGACCACACGTCGATGACCTACTTCGCGCGTGGTGTTCCGATGCTCGTCGACTCCGGGCACAACGGCTACAAGGCGGGCGCCCAGCGCTCGTTCCTGCGCTCGCCCGCGGCACACAACGTGCTCGAGGTTGCCGGGGTGAAGGCCCGGGACGTCGCGACGACGCTCACCCGTCAGGTCCTCCGCAAGCGCTGGCAGTCGTACACGATGACCGACCAGGCCTTCGGGTTCTCCCGTACGCGCAACGTGCTGGTCGCCCAGGGCCCGGACATCGCGATCGTCCACGACAGCACCGGGTCGGCGGACCGGACACGCACGTTCCGGCAGCTCTGGCACCTGGCCCCGACCATGGACGTCTCGCGCGGGGCGAAGGGCGTCGCCAAGGCGACCCCGCGCGGCGGCGTGGACGCGCGACTCTGGCTGATCCCGGTCCGGCTCGGGGGCGGCGGCAAGACCCAGGTCGTCACCGGCCGCACCCGGCCGCGCCAGGGCTGGGTCTCGGAGCAGGTCCTCCAGGCCCGCAAGGCCCCGGTCGTGGAGATGACGTCGACGGGCCGCTCCGCGCGCATGCTGACGGTGATCGTCCCGGCGGCGAAGTCGGCGAAGGTGACGACGTCGGTGAAGAACCTCGGCAAGGGCGCGAAGCTCCTGACGGTCCGCATCGACGGCAAGGCCTACAAGTTCCGCGTCGCCGCCGGTGGGGTCCTCACCCGGGTCTGACCCGGTTGTCCACAGGCCGCACACGGCGCACGTTGTCCACAGATTCGGGCACTCCCAAGATCTGACGCTCCGTCATGGCAGAAGCTGCCGGGCGGAGGTGGTCGCGGTGCGGGCGAAGGACGCGTTGGGGCGGTACGGGGAGGACGTGGCCTCCCGGTACCTGACCGAGGCCGGGTTGGTGGTGCTGGAACGGAACTGGCGCTGCCCGGCGGGGGAGATCGACATCGTCGCGCGGGACGGCGGGGCGCTCGTCGTGTGCGAGGTGAAGACGCGGCGGGACGACCTGTTCGGCGGGCCCTACGCCGGAATCACCCCGGTGAAGCTGCAACGGCTGCGTCGGCTGGCGGCGACCTACGTCCGTGCGGCCGGGGTGCACGTCCCGGAGATCCGCGTGGACGTCGTCGCGGTCTGGGCGTCGGGGCGCGGGGCCGCCCGCGTCGAGCACCTGCGGGGCGTCCAGTGAGGCGCGGGCTCGCCCGCGGGTGGTCGGTCGCCCTGGTCGGGGTCACCGGGCAGCTGGTGAGCATCGAGGCCGACATCGGGCCGGGGTTGCCGAAGTTCTCGTTGCTCGGGCTGCCGGACGCGGCCCTGAACGAGAGCCGCGACCGGGTCCGGGCGGCGGTGCTCAACAGCGGTGAGGCGTGGCCGGACCACAAGGTGACGGTCTCGATGTCCCCGGCCGATCTGCCCAAGCGCGGATCGCGCTTCGACCTCGCGCTGGCCGCCGTCGTGCTCGCGGCGTTCGGCGAGGTGCCGGCGGAGGGGCTGGCCGACCGGGTGCTGCTGGGGGAGCTGGGTCTCGACGGCGGGCTGCGCCCGCTGCGCGGGGTGTTGCCGGCGGTCTCCGCCGCGGTGCGGGGCGGCATCAAACGGGTGGTGGTGCCCGAGCCGAACGCCGAGGAGGCCGCGCTGGTCGACGACGTCGAGGTGATCGGGATCCGTTCGTTGGCGCAGCTGCTGGCGTTCCTGCGGGGGGAGGAGATCCCGGACGCGCCACCGGTCCCGGGAGTCGAGCCGACGGCGGTTCCCGGTCCGGCCGAGGTGCTGGACCTGATCGACGTCCGTGGCCAGGCCGAGGCCCGGCGGGCGCTCGAGGTCGCCGCGGCCGGCGGTCATCACCTGCTGCTGCACGGCGCTCCCGGCTCGGGCAAGACCATGCTCGCGAGCCGCTTGCCCGGGCTGCTGCCGCGGTTGGAGGGGCGGCGGGCGCTCGAGGTCAGCGAGATCCACTCGGTCGCGGGCCTGCTCCACCCGGGTGCGCCGCTCGTCGAGCGGCCGCCGTACTGCCAGCCGCACCACTCCGCCTCGCTCGCGGCGATGGTCGGCGGTGGCGCGGCCAAGGACCTGCGGCCCGGGGCGGCGTCGGTCGCGCACCACGGGGTGCTCTTCCTCGACGAGGTGGCCGAGTTCAAACCGTCGGTCCTCGACGCGCTCCGGCAGCCGCTGGAGAGCGGGGAGGTGGTCCTGTCGCGGTCCGGGGTGACGGCGCGTTTCCCGGCCCACTTCCTGCTCGTGATGGCGGCCAACCCGTGCCCGTGCGGCTCGCCGTCGGGGCCGCGCAGCTGCACCTGCTCGTCGGAGGCCCGCCGCCGGTACGCGGCGCGGCTGTCCGGTCCGCTGCTCGACCGCATCGACATCCAGGTGATGGTCGACCGGCCGAGCCGGCACGAGCTCGTGAACGCCCCGGACGGGGAGGGCACGGAGGTGGTGGCCGACCGCGTGGCCCTGGCCCGGGAACGAGCCGCCCACCGGCTGCGGAACACCCCGTGGGAGCTCAACACCCAGGTGTCGGCCCGCGCGCTGCGGACGCGGTTCGCGCCCGCGACCGACGCCATGGCGCTGGTGGAGACGGCGCTCGACCGCGGTGCGCTGTCGGCCCGCGGCCTGGCGAAGGTTCTGCGTCTCGCGTGGACGCTGACCGATCTGGCGGGCCGGGAGCGGCCCGGCCTCGACGAGGTCGGCCAGGCGCTCGCCCTGCGGGCCGGAGCGGGCGGAGGGTGGGCGTGAGCGCGCAGTTGAACCTGCCGCTGGGCCCGGGGCAGGAGGCGCTGGCCGCGTTGCTCGCCGCCGCCGAACCCGGCGACGCCCGGTTGGGGACCGAGCTGGACCGGTGGGGGCCGGTCGAACTCGTGCGCCGCGTCCGCACCGGGTGCGGGGGATTCCCCGGCGCCGCGGCGCTGCGGCGGCGTCTGGAGACCGTCGACGGCGCCGAGCAGTTGGGTCGGGCGGCGGCGCTGGACGCCGTCCTCGTCGCGCGCGGCGACCCGGACTGGCCGACGCAGCTCGACGACCTGGGGGACAGCCGCCCGCTCGCGCTCTGGTTGCGGGGGTCGGTCGCGTTGCGTCCCGCGCTGTTGCGCTCCGCGGCGGTGGTGGGCTCGCGCACCGCATCGGCCTACGGACTCCGGGTCGCCGCCGACCTCGGCTCGGAGCTCTCCGAGCGCGGCTGGACGGTGGTGTCCGGCGCGGCGCTCGGCATCGACGGCGCGGCTCATCGCGGGGCGCTCGCGGGTGGCGGCCCGACCGTCGCCGTCCTGGCGAGCGGCCTCGACGTGCCGTACCCCGTCGCGCACGCCCGGCTGCTCGACCAGATCGCGGAGGAGGGGATCGTGATCAGCGAGTCCGGGTTCGGGACCGTGCCGATGCGGCACCGGTTCCTCACGCGCAACCGGCTGATCGCCGCGCTGACGCGGGGCACGGTGGTCGTGGAGGCCGCGATGCGCAGCGGGGCCCTGAGCACCGCCCGCTACGCCGCCGATCTGAACCGGCCGCTGCTGGCGGTGCCGGGGCCGGTCACCTCGACCGTCTCCGCCGGGTCGAACGACCTGCTGCGCACCCGCGGGGCGATCCCGGTGACCTGCGCGGGAGAGGTGATCGAGGACCTCGGCCGGATCGGGGCGGACCTCGCGCCCGCCCGGACCGCCGAGGAGCGTCCGCACGACGCGCTCTCCCGCCGCCAGGCGGAGGTCATCGGCGCCCTGCCCGCCCGTCGGCCCGTCGCGGTCGACGAGGTGGCGCGGCGTTGCGGGCTCGATCCGGCGGCCGCGAGCGCGGAGCTCGGGCAGCTCGCCCTCCTGGGAATGGTCGAGCGCATCGACGGCGGGTGGCGGCCCACGCGCCGGGGCCGAGGGGGCTGACTGGCATACCCGCGCGTGGGGACTTCCACACCCGTTCGGCGCGCCGGTGCTTGCACCACGCCCGCGGGGGCGGAACCGTGGCCGTATGGGCGATCGGGGGGTGGCTGCGGCCGCGGCGCATGCGCCCTCGCCCGCGCCCTCGCCTGCGCCTGAGCAGCTGCCGCCCGCGCTCGACGACGCGCTGGCGGGCTTCGAGTCCTACCTGCGGGACGAACGGGCGTTCTCCGCCCACACCGTCCGGGCCTACCTCGGCGACGTGACGCGCCTGCTGCGGCACGCGGCCCGCTCCGGGGTCCGGGATCCCGACGGCATCACACTGCCGATCCTGCGCAGCTGGCTGGCGCTGGAACGGACCACGCGCCATGCCGACTCCACGCTCGCGCGCCGCGCGGCGGCCGCCCGGGCCTTCACCGCCCATGCCCTGCGCACGGGCCGGGCGAGCACCGACCCGGGAGCCGGCCTGGCCAGCCCCAAGGTCCGCCGCGCCCTGCCCGGCGTGCTCACCGAGGACCAGGCCGCGACGCTGATGGCCGTCCCCGACCCGGAGTCCGGTCCGGTCGGCCTGCGCGACCGCGCCGTCCTCGAGGTCCTCTACGCGACCGGCCTGCGGGTGGGGGAGCTGGTCGGCCTCGACATCGACGACCTGGACCGCAGCCGGCACCTCGTCCGCGCCGTCGGCAAGGGCAACAAGGAACGCAGCGTCCCGCTCGGGCGTCCGGCGATGGACGCCGTGGACGCCTGGTTGACCCGCGGTCGGCCCGCGCTCGCGACCTCGACCTCGGGTCCCGCGCTGTTCCTCGGCGCGCGCGGCGGTCGGCTCGACCAGCGCGCGGTCCGCACGATGGTGACCCGGTACCTGGGGGAGGTCGCCGGCGCGGCGGCCCTCGGTCCGCACGGTCTTCGGCACAGTGCCGCCACCCACCTACTTGCGGGCGGGGCAGATTTGCGTAGCGTGCAGGAGTTGCTCGGTCACGCAACGCTCACCACGACCCAGATCTACACGCACGTATCCGTCGAGAGACTCAGGGCCTCCTATGAGCGAGCGCACCCGCGGGCCTGACGCCGCCGCGGCGGCGGACACGCTCGGGCCGGCGCCGTCCGTGGTGGAGCACCCGACGGCGGGCACGGTCGCGCACGTCCCGGTCCAGGGCCGGGACGCCCACGCGGGCGCGACGGACGAGCTGCCCGCGCTGTGGCGGCGGTACCGGGAGGCCCGGGACGAGGCGACCCGCGAGCGGCTGATCCTGCACTACTCGCCGCTGGTCAAGCACGTGGCCGGCCGGGTGGCGGTGGGCCTGCCGCCCAACGTGGACATGGGTGACTGCGCCTCGTACGGCATGTTCGGCCTGATCGACGCGATCGAGAAGTACGACCCCGACCGCGGCGTGCGGTTCGAGCCGTACGCGATGAGCCGGATCCGCGGGGCGATCCTCGACGAGCTGCGGGCTCTGGACTGGATCCCGCGTTCGGTGCGCGCGAAGGCCCGCTCGGTGGAGCGCGGCTACCAGGCGCTCGAGGCGCGGCTGCACCGCAGCCCCACCGAGGCCGAGCTCGCGGCCGAACTCGGCATCAGCGTCGAGGACCTGCAGCAGACGTTCAGCCAGATCTCCGTCGTCAACGTCCTCGCGCTCGACGAGCTGCTCGCGGCCACCGACGAGCCGGGCGAGATGAACTTCGGCGACACCCTCGCCGACCTCACCGCCGACGACCCCGTCGCCGTGTTCGAGGACCAGGAGACGCGCGCGCTGCTGCTGAACGCGATCGCGGAGCTCACCGAGCGCGAGCGCCGGGTGATCCACCTGTACTACGTCGAGGGCATGACGCTGGCCGAGGTCGGCGAGCACGTCGGCGTCTCCGAGAGCCGGGTGTGCCAGATCCACTCCAAGGCGATGCTCGCCCTGCGCACCAAGCTGGCCGGCCGGCGCTGACGCTCCCCGCCGGGTCGTCGAGCGGGTCGTCGAGCGGGAGCAGCCGGGCCGGCCCGGTCGGCGGGGCCAGCAAGCTCATCGGGTCCCGGTACGCGGCGCCCTCCCGCAGGCCCCAGTGCAGGCAGGCCCGCGGGCAGTGCCGGGACCGTTCCAGGCGGCCCAGGTCCGCCCCGAGGGGGACCGGGTCGCCCGCCCGCACGTCCGCCCGCACCGGTTCGTAGGTCGTCCGGCGGCCGCCGGCGTGCCCGACGACCACCACCCCGCGCCCGGCCACCGGGCCGGCGAACGTGACGACGCCCGCGCCGGCCGCGCGGACCGCGGCGCCGACCTCGGCGGCGAGATCCGCCCCGCGGTGCCCCGGGGCGTAGGGCCCGGCGGGGGCGTCGAACGGGCGCACCACCGTCACCGGCCCGGCCAGGGGAGCGGTCCAGGATTCGGTCGCCCGGCTGGTCCTCGGGCCGGGGTCCGGGCCCGGGGAGACCGCGAGCGACGCGACCAGGGCGAGCGCGGTCGGGAGCGGGAGAACGGCGAAGATCGACACGCGGGCATCGTCGCCGGGCGCGGGCGGGACGGATGCCCGCCTGTGGACGGCGCGCGGGGTGTCTGGCCTGTGGATATCCCGGCGTCCAGCCCGCGCCGCGCGGGGGGTAGACTGCCCGGCGGCGACCCCCCGGGGTCGTACTTCGCACGTCCTCCGGCGACTCCAGCGCGTCAGCGCTCGGAAACCCGGTGCGCGCACCCTCGGTCGGCCGTCTCGAAGAACGTCGAGTCCAGACAGCCGCGCGGTGCGCCCAGGACGTCAGGGCGTCGGCCGACCGGCCGGTGCAACAAACCGAGTGAAGCACGGCCGCGTTCGGCGGCCGGGCGAAGGAGAGAACCACCCATGGCCGTCGTCACGATGCGCCAGCTGCTCGAGAGCGGTGTCCACTTCGGGCACCAGACGCGCCGCTGGAACCCGAAGATGAAGCGCTACATCTTCACCGAGCGCAACGGCATCTACATCATCGATCTGCAGCAGTCGCTGTCCTACATCGACCGCGCGTTCGAGTTCGTCAAGGCCACCGTCGCTCACGGCGGCACGGTGATGTTCATCGGCACCAAGAAGCAGGCCCAGGAGGCCATCGCCGAGCAGGCGACCCGCGTCGGGATGCCGTACGTCAACCAGCGTTGGCTCGGCGGCATGCTGACCAACTTCTCCACCGTCTACAAGCGGCTGCAGCGGCTGAAGGAGCTCGAGGAGCTCGACTTCGACGACGTCGCCGGCTCGGGCATGACCAAGAAGGAACTGCTCGGTCTGCAGCGCGAGAAGGAGAAGCTGGAGAAGACACTGGGCGGTATCCGGGACATGTCCCGCGTGCCGAGCGCGGTGTGGATCGTCGACACCAAGAAGGAGCACATCGCCGTCGGCGAGGCCCGCAAGCTGGGCATCCCGGTCGTCGCGATCCTCGACACCAACTGCGACCCGGACGAGGTCGACTACAAGATCCCGGGCAACGACGACGCGATCCGCTCGATCAGCCTGCTGACCCGCGTCGTGGCCGACGCCGTCGCCGAGGGCCTGATGGCCCGGTCCGGCGCGCGCGCCGGTGACGACAAGCCCGCCGACGGCCAGCTGGCCACCGACGAGCCGCTCGCCGAGTGGGAGCGCGAGCTGCTCGCGACCCAGGCGGCCGGTGCCGAGGCTCCCGCCGAGGCTCCGGCCGAGGCGCCTGCTGCGGACCCGGCCCCGGCGGCTCCGGCCGAGTAGCAACCGCCGCTGCGCGGCGGCCGGAAGCCCGCGGAAACCCTGAGGAGTCCGCGGAATTCGACAGCCGCCGCGCGCGTTGGGCTGACCCCCCAGGGGGTGCGCCCCCAGACGAACACACCACTTCGAAGGAACGGACGGCACACGAGATGGCCGACTTCACCGCGGCGGACGTCAAGAAGCTCCGCGACCTGACCGGCGCCGGGATGATGGACTGCAAGAAGGCGCTGGAGGAGACCGGTGGCGACTTCGACGCCGCCGTCGACCTGCTCCGTACCAAGGGTGCCGCCAAGGCCGCGAAGCGCAGCGCCGAGCGCAGCGCGAACTCGGGTCTCATCGCGGCCTCGGGCAACGCCCTGGTCGAGCTGAACTCCGAGACCGACTTCGTCGCCAAGAACGAGCAGTTCCAAGAGCTCGCGCAGGAGATCGCCGACTTCGTCGACTCCAGCAAGATCACCGACCGCGACGAGCTCCTCGCGGCCGCCCTGCCGAACGGCAAGACGGTCCGTGAGTCGATCGACGCGGCCAGCGCGGTCATCGGCGAGAAGCTCGACCTGGGTCAGGTCGCCCGGTACGACGGCGACGTCGCGATCTACCTGCACCGCAAGAGCGCGGACCTGCCCCCGGCCGTCGGCGTGCTCGTCTCCTACGAGGGTGCCTCGCAGGACGCGGCCCGTGGCGCGGCGATGCAGATCGCCGCGATGAAGCCGCAGTACCTGACGCGGGACGACGTCCCGGCCGAGGTCGTCGAGCACGAGCGCCGCATCGCCGAGGCCACCGCGCGTGAGGAGGGCAAGCCGGAGGCGGCGCTGCCCAAGATCACCGAGGGTCGCGTCACCGGCTTCTTCAAGGACGTCGTCCTGCTCGAGCAGGCGTCGGTCCAGGACAGCAAGAAGACCGTGAAGGCCGTCCTCGACGAGGCCGGCGTGACCGTCAAGGCGTTCGCGCGCCTGTCGGTCGGCGGGGCCTGACGGCTCCCGCTCACCGCGGCACGACGAGAAGAGTTCGACACCGGCGAAGGGAAGCACCCGCGTGGATCAGGATCCTGGTAGCGCGGGTGCTTTCCGCCGCGTCATGCTCAAGCTCTCCGGCGAGGTGCTCGCCGGCGAGAAGGGCATCGGCGTCGACCCGCTCGTGGTACGCCTGATTGCTCGTCAGATCGCTGAGGCGGCCCGGTCCGGGGTCCAGATCGCCGTCGTGGTCGGCGGCGGGAACTACTTCCGCGGCAAGGAACTCTCCCTCGCCGGGATGGACCGCAGTCGGGCCGACTACATGGGCATGCTCGGCACGATCATGAACTGCCTCGCCCTGCAGGACTTCATCGAGAAGCAGGGCGTCGAGACGCGGGTCCAGACCGCGATCACGATGGGGCAGGTCGCGGAGCCCTACATCCCGCGGCGCGCGGTGCGGCACATGGAGAAGGGCCGCATCGTCATCTTCGGCGGCGGGCTCGGCGCGCCGTTCTTCTCCACCGACACCACGGCCGCGCAGCGCGCGCTCGAGGTGGGCGCCCAAGCGGTCCTGATGGGCAAGCAGGGCGTCGACGGCGTCTACGACGCCGACCCCAAGTTCCACCCCGAGGCGGTCCGGTTCGACCACCTCACCTACTCGGAGTTCCTCACCCGAGGGCTGAAGGTCGCCGACGCCACTGCGATCGCGCTCTGCCGCGACAACTCGCTGCCGATCGTCGTCTTCGACCTGCTGGCTGAGGGCAACATCGGCCGAGCGGTCCGGGGTGAGAAGATCGGCACCCTCATCGGCGGCGAGATCTGATCGGCCCCCGCTGCAGAACGGGATAGGAGCACGCACATGATCGACGACACCCTGCTCGAGGCCGAGGAGAAGATGGAGAAGGCCGTCGAGGTCGCCAAGGAGGACTTCGCGGCGATCCGCACCGGCCGTGCCAACCCGGCGATGTTCTCCAAGATCATGGTCGACTACTACGGCGCCCTCACCCCGGTGAACCAGCTCGCCTCCTTCACCACGCCCGAGGCGCGCATGGTCATCGTGAGCCCGTACGACAAGGGCTCGCTGGCCGCCATCGAGAAGGCGATCCGCGACTCCGACCTCGGCGTGAACCCGAGCAACGACGGCTCGATCATCCGCGTCGTCCTGCCGCAGCTCACCGAGGAGCGGCGCAAGGAGTACATCAAGGTCGCCAAGGGCAAGGCCGAGGACGCGCGCATCTCGATCCGCAACATCCGTCGCCACGCGATGGAGGCGCTGCACAAGATGCAGAAGGACGGCGACGCCGGCGAGGACGACGTCCGTCGCGCGGAGAAGCACCTCGAGGACGTCACCCACAAGTACGTCGGCACCGTCGACGAGCTGCTCAAACACAAGGAAGCGGAGCTCCTCGAGGTCTGAGGACTTCCGGTGACCGCGGCGACCGAGGAGCCGAAGAAGAGCCGGGCCGGGCGCAACCTGCCCGCTGCCATCGGCGTGGGCGTCGGCATGGGCTCGATCGCCACGGCGTCGCTGATCTTCGAGCCGGCGATCTTCGTCGGCGTCGTGGCCGTCGCGATCCTCATCGCGCTCTGGGAGTTCGGCAACGCCCTCGCCACCACGGGGGTCAAGATCCCGGTCGTGCCGCTCGGCATCGGCACGGTCGCGATGCTCGCGGCTGCCTACGAGGCCGGGACCGAGTCGCTCATGGTCGGGCTGCTGCTGACCGTGCTCGGGGTCATCGGCTGGCGGATCGCGGAGGGGCCTGACGGCTTCGTCCGCGACGTCACCGCCGGTGTCTTCACCAGCGTCTACCTGCCGTTCCTCGCCGGCTTCGCGATCCTCATGGTCGCGGCACCGAACGACGGGGCCGAGCGGGTGGCGACGTTCATCCTCGTCGTGGTCTGCAACGACGTCGGTGGCTACGCCGCCGGGGTGCTGTTCGGCAAACACCCGATGGCGCCGCGCATCTCCCCGAAGAAGTCGTGGGAGGGCATGGCGGGCTCGCTGATCGGCTGCGCCGCCGGCGGCGCGATCTGCATGGCGACGCTGATGGACGACGCCGCCTGGAAGGGCGCCCTGCTCGGCCTCGCCCTGGCCGTCGCCGCGACGGTCGGGGACCTGGGGGAGTCGGTGCTCAAGCGCGACATCGGCGTCAAGGACATGGGGACGCTGCTCCCCGGCCACGGCGGCATCATGGACCGCCTCGACTCGCTCCTGATCGCCGCCCCGATCTGCTGGCTGCTGCTCTCGTTCTTCGTCGACCCGACGCCGTAGCGCCGTCGAAAAAGGGTGACACCCCTTACTCACGAGTAAGGGGTGTCACCCTTTTTTCGCACAGGTCAGGCGTCGAGAAGTTCGCGGAGCTCGGCGGCCTCGGCGCGGTACTTCGCCTGCTGCTCGGGGTGCAGGACCCGCAGGTTGAACAGGACCTGCTCGGCGGCGGCGTCGCTGCAGTCGAGCAGGGTGCGGACCTGCGTCCGCAGGTCCGGGGCACCGGCACGGACGAGGGCGAGGACGGCGTCGGTCTGGTCGCCGAGGGCGATCAGCGCCTCGAAGATCTCCGCCCGCAGGGCGAGCGCCTCCCGCTCCTCGGCGGTGCGAGGAGCCGGCGTGCCCGTCATCAGCCCAGACCCGGGGCGGGGAACTGCGCGGTGAGGTCGAGGACCTCCTTGCGCACCCGCTCGATGGTCTGCTCGTCGCCCTTCTTCGCGGCCTCGACGACCTCGTCGAACCAGCCCGCGATGGCGTCCATCTCCGCCGGGCCCATGCCGCGGGAGGTGACGGCCGGGGTGCCGATCCGGACACCCGAGGGGTCGAACGGCTTGCGGGTGTCGAAGGGGACGCTGTTGTAGTTCGTCTCCAGGCCCGCGCGGTCGAGCGCCTGCGCCGCCGGCTTGCCGGCGATGTCCTTGTTGGTGAGGTCGATCAGCACCAGGTGGTTGTCCGTGCCGCCCGAGACGAGGTCGAAGCCGCGGGACGCGAGACCCTCGGCCAGCGCCTTCGCGTTGGTGACGACCTGCGCCGCGTAGGCCTTGAACTCGTCGGTCGAGGCTTCCTTCAGCGCGACCGCGATGCCCGCGGTGGTGTGGTTGTGCGGGCCGCCCTGCAGACCGGGGAAGACGGCCTTGTCGAGCGCCTTCGCGTGCTCCTCGGTGCTCATCAGCATCGCGCCACGCGGACCGCGCAGGGTCTTGTGCGTCGTGGTCGAGATGACGTCGGCGTACCCGACCGGCGAGGGGTGGGCGCCACCGGCGACGAGGCCGGCGATGTGCGCGATGTCGGCGGCGAGGACGGCGCCGATCTCCTTCGCGATCTCCGCGAACGCGGGGAAGTCGATGGTGCGCGGGACCGCGGTGCCGCCGCAGAAGATCAGCTTCGGCCGTTCGGCGAGCGCGAGGTCGCGCACCTGGTCCATGTCGATGCGGCCGGTGTCCTGCCGGACGCCGTACCGCACGGCGGTGAACCAGGCGCCGGTCGCGGAGACCGACCAGCCGTGGGTGAGGTGGCCGCCGCTCGGCAGACCGAGGCCCATGACCTTCTCGCCCGGTGAGAGGAACGCCATGTAGATGGCGAGATTCGCGGGGGAGCCGGAGTACGGCTGGACGTTCGCGTGCTCGACGCCGAAGACGGCCTTGGCGCGCTCGATCGCGAGCGTCTCGATCTGGTCGATGACCTGCTGGCCCTCGTAGTACCGCTTGCCGGCGTAGCCCTCGGAGTACTTGTTGGTCAGGACCGTCCCGGTGGCCTCGAGCACGGCCTTCGAGACGTAGTTCTCGGACGGGATCAGCTTGATGGTGTCCGCCTGGCGCCGTTCCTCCGCCGCGATGAGCTCGGCGATCTGGGGGTCGGCAACCGACAGCGCGGGGTCGTTGGCCACGGGTCCTCCTGTGCCGTTCGGCACACCTCGGTGGTCACGGAGCCCAGGCGCACGGCCCCGTACTGCAAGCTCCCCGGCGGTGAACTCCGCCTGTGAACGCGCCAGTCGCAGGTCCCAAACTACCGCCTGGAGCCGACGCCTCCCGGATCGGCTGCGAGAATGGGGTCAATGCCTGCCCCCGGTGAGCTCACCCTCGTCGCCCCGCGCCGCGCGAAGCCGCCGCGGCACCTGGCCGACCTCGCACCCGGCGAGCGCAAGGCCGCCGTCGAGGAGCTCGGGCACAAGGGCTTCCGGGCCAAGCAGCTCGCGACGCACTACTTCACCCACCACAACGCGGACCCGGACACCTGGACCGACGTCCCCGCGAAGGACCGCGAGGCCCTCGCGAACGCGCTGTTCCCGCCGCTGCTCACCCCCGTCCGGGACATCACCTGCGACGAGGGCACCACGCGCAAGACCCTGTGGCGGCTGTTCGACGGCGCGCTGGTCGAGAGCGTCCTCATGCGGTACCCCGACCGGGTGACGGTCTGCGTCTCGTCCCAGGCCGGCTGCGGCATGAATTGCCCGTTCTGCGCGACGGGCCAGGGCGGACTGACCCGGAACATGTCGACGGCCGAGATCGTCGACCAGGTCGTGGCGGCGGCACGGGCCCTCGACCGCGGCGAGGTGGCGGGCGGGCCCGGCCGTGTCTCCAACGTGGTGTTCATGGGCATGGGGGAGCCGCTCGCGAACTACAACGCCACCTCCGCCGCCGTCGCACGGCTGATCGACCCCACGCCGGACGGGCTCGGCCTGTCGCGGCGCTCGGTGACGGTCTCGACGGTGGGGCTGGTGCCGGGCATCGCGAAGCTGGCGGACTCCGGGCTCGGCGTGACGCTCGCGCTCTCGCTGCACGCCCCGGACGACGAGTTGCGCGACACGCTGGTGCCGATCAACACGCGGTACCCGGTCGCGGAGGTCGTGGGCACCGCGCATGACTACTTCGTGCGGACGGGACGCCGGGTCTCGATCGAGTACGCGCTGATCCGCGACATCAACGACCAGGCCTGGCGGGCGGACGAGCTCGCCCGGGTGCTCGCCTTCGCGGGGCCCGGCGCGTGGGCGCACGTGAACCTCATCCCGCTCAACCCGACGCCGGGCTCGAAGTGGACGGCCTCGCGGCCCAAGGACGAGCGGACCTTCGTCCGCCGGCTGGAGGCCGCGGGCGTGCCGGTCACGGTGCGGGACACTCGGGGCCGGGAGATCGACGGGGCCTGCGGCCAGCTGGCCGCGGCCGACCTGGAGGCGATCGACGAGGAGGCGGGGGCGTGAAGACGCCGAGCGAACTGATCGGCAAGCACTACACCGACTACTTCGGCCGTGGGCACTCGATCTTCGAGATGGACCCGCCGGCCGAGGCCACCGACCGCGTGCCCGGGCTGCGGATGCTGGAGGTGACGGCGGGCAAGCGCGTCGACGTCGTCAGCTACTTCACCCTCGGCTGCTGGGAGGCCGTGCAGAGCCTCGGCATCGGGTGCGAGTTCGTCCTGTCCGCCCGGGAGCCGAGCGAGGCGCACCTGAAGTCCCTCGCCGCCGCGGCGATCGCGCACTGCGGCACCCCGGACAGCCGGCTCGACCGTGGCTCGGTCGTCCAGCTCGACGGGCCGTGGCTGCCCGGGTCGGAGTGCGACCGGCTGCTCGTGACCCTGCCCTACCCGTACGGTCCCGAGCTCGAGTACTGCCGCTGGAAGTTCCGCGGGCAGAACTGCACCGCGCGCGTGCTGTGGCTGATGCCCATCACCGCGGCCGAGGCTGCGATGGTGGCGCTCGACGGGGTCGAGGCTCTCGAAGCCCGATTTGAGGAGGTTGGCGTCAATTTCGCCGACCCCGCTCGGTCCTCCGCCGTCTGAACCAGCGGAATGATTGCGTAAAGCGCCGCGTCGCGGCGCGGCGCCTCCTCCGACACTGCGGGGATGCGGAGCAGTCGGCCCACGAAGCAGCACCGCCTCGAGCGCGGGGCGAAGCAGGCGCGGGCGGCTGCACCTGACCGGTCGTCAGAGAAGTTCGCCCTCCACCTCTTGCGCCGGACGACGTTCGGCATCACGCCGGACCTGCGCGCCGACGTCGCGGACGCCGGCGGCGCGCTGGCGTGGCTCGAGCAGCAGTTCGACCCCGAGTCGATCGACGACGGGACCTGTTCCGGGGCGCTCGCTGCCTGGCCGTTCGCGACGACCGACCCGCAGGTCAACCACGCCACCATGGGCGCCGGCAACGCGACGTCGATGGAGGATCTGGTCCGGGCGACGCTCGCCCGGCAGATCTGGTCACGGCGTCAGTTGTTCGAGGTGATGGTCGACTTCTGGTCGAACCACCTCAACATCACGTGTCCGAGCGGGACGGTCTGGGCCACCAAGGCCTGGGACGACATCCACGTCGTCCGGGCGAACGCGCTCGGCCGGTTCGAGGACATGCTGCAGGCGTCGGTCACCTCGCCGGCGATGCTGCTGTACCTGAACAACGCGCAGTCCCGTGGCGACGCCGTGAACGAGAACTACGCCCGCGAACTGCTCGAGCTGCACACGGTCGGCCTGGGCGCGGGCTATCAGCATCGCGACATCGTGAACGCGGCCCGTGCCCTGAGCGGTCTGTCGGTGTGGGACCGCAGCGACAAGGCCGCCGCGCTCTCGCTGGGCACCTTCCGCTACCGGGCGGAGTGGCACTACGTCGGCCCGGTCTCGGTCCTCGGCTGGTCGCACCCGAACGGTGACGCCGCCGGCGGAGTCGAGGTCGCGCGGTCCCTGATCGCGTACCTCGCCCGCCACCCGTCCACGGCGGAGCGGATCGCCCGCAAGCTCGCCGTGCGCTTCGTCCGCGACCACCCGTCCGCGGCGCTGGTGCGCCGTCTGGCCCGGGTGTACCTGGACTCGGACACCGAGATCGTGCCCGTGCTGCGTGCCCTGTTCACGTCCGACGAGTTCGCGAACGCCGTGGGGGCGAAGGTCCGCCGGCCCGCGGAGGTCGTGATCGCCGGCTGGCGGGCGCTCGGCGCGCAGCCGATTCCGGGGTGGCTGAACCGCAACAACGCCGTCGCGCAGCTGCGCTGGACGCTGTCGGAGATGGGGAACGCCCCGCTGGGTTGGCCCCTGCCCGACGGCTACCCGGACGTCGCGGCGGCCTGGAAGGGCGCCGGTCTGACGTTGACGGCGTGGAACGCGCACCTGACCGCGGCGACCCATCGCCTCAACAACGGCGTGCTGTGGCCCGACCTGGCGACGCACCTGCTCGACGGGGCGGTGCCGACGAGCTGGGACGGTCTGGTCGACACTCTGACGGCCCGTCTGCTGCCCGGGCAGCGGGTGAGCCCGGCGCACCGCGCGGCCTTCCTGGCGTTCCTCGCGGACGCCGCCGGCGCCGCGGACCCCGGCGCGTTGCGCCCGCAGGACCTCAAGGCGCTGCTGCCGGTCCTCGTCGCGCTCGTGCTCGACAGCCCGTACTGGAGCGTGCGATGACCGAGCCCACGGACGAGTGCCAGGAGTGCACGAGCGCCCGGTCGGTGAGCCGGCGCCGCTTCCTGCAGGCCATCGGCGTGACCGGAGCCGCCGTCGCCGCGCCGTCGATGTTCTCGGCGCAGGCGGCCTTCGCGGCCGGCCCGCACCGCGGCCCCGTGCTGGTCGTGATCTCGCTGCGCGGCGGGATGGACGGGCTCTCGCTCGTCCCGCCGGTCGGCGACCCGAACTACGCCAAGCTGCGACCGTCGATCGCCGTGCCGCAGCGCACCGCGATCCCGACGGATGACCCGCGGTTCGGCCTGCACCCCGCGCTCGCGCCGCTGCGTCCGCTCTGGGACTCGAAGCGGCTCTCCTTCGTCCACGCCGTCGCGTCCGCGGACACCTCCCGCAGCCACTTCAACGCCACCGCCGAGCTCGAGCGGTCGGCCCCGGGCACGAACGTGCACTCGGGGTGGCTGGACCGCGTGCTGCGCGTCAACGGGCGCAACGCCACGTTCGAAGCGGTCGCTCTCGGGACCGGCGGTCGGCCCGGTCACCTCGTCGGCGAGAGCGACGTCCTGACGATGCGTTCGCTGTCGAGCTTCACCCTCGCCGGCCCGGACACCCTCTGCCCGGCCATGGCCAAGGCGCTGCGGGCACTGCACAGCGACCCGAAGGCGCCGCAGACCTCCAGCGCTGTCGCGACGCTGACGGCGCTCGACACCGTCGGCACCATCAACGCCCAGCGCGCCAAGGCGGGTGCCCCCGCGACCGCCTACCCGGCGAACAGCGCCCTGGGTGCGGCGCTCGCCGACGCCGCCGCCCTGATCCGCGCCGACGTCGGCCTCGCGGCGCTGGCGGTCGAGATCGGCGGCTGGGACATGCACATCGCGCTCGGCAACGCCGGTGAGGGCCAGTTCGCCGCCCTGGCCGGGCAGGTCGCCGCCGCGATCGCCGCGTTCGCCGCGGACCTGGGCAAGGACTTCGACCGCGTCAACGTCGTGACGATGAGCGAGTTCGGTCGCCGGGCCGGCCAGAACGGCAGCGGCGGCGTCGACCACGGGCACGGCAACGCGATGCTGCTCGCCGGCGGCGGGCTCGTCGGCGGCAAGGTCCACGGCCGCTGGCCGGGCCTCGCCAAGGACGACCTCGATCAGGGCGACCTCGCCGCGACCACCGACTACCGCGACGTGCTCGCCGAGTTTCTCGTCCGGCGCGCCGGCCTCGGCCAGAACGCGGTGTCGGTGGTCTTCCCGAACTACAAGCCCCGCCCGGTCGGCGCCTTCCGTCGCCCGACCGCCTGAACCGACCGTTCGGTCGTGACGAAAGGGTGTCACCCTTTCTTCACATCAGTCCTCGGCGTAGAGGGCCTCGATCACGTCGGCGTACTTCTCCGCGATCGGCTTGCGGCGGAGCTTCATCGTCGGGGTGAGTTCGTCGCCGCCGGGGAGCCAGTCGACGTCGAGCAGGTGCCACTTCTTGATCTGCTCGACGCGGGAGAGCTTCTCGTTCGCGGACGCGACCGCGGCGCCGACGATCTGCTGCACCTGGGGGTCGGCGGCGACGGTCCGCGCCGAGGAGTCGGGCAGCCCCGCCTGCTTCGCGTAGGCCGCGGCGGCGTCGGGGTCGAGGACGAGCAGCGCGACGTTGTAGCGCCGGCCGTCGCCGATGCAGACCGCCTGCCCGATCAGGGCGTGGGACGCCTTGAGCCGCTGCTCGATGTTCGCCGGCGACATGTTCTTGCCGGCCGCGTTGATGATCAGTTCCTTCTTGCGGTCGACGATGCGGATGAATCCGTCCTCGACGACGCCGACGTCGCCGGTGTGGAGCCACCCGTCCGCGTCGATCGCCTCGGCGGTGCGCTCGGGGTCGTTGCGGTACCCCTTCATCAGCAGCGGCCCGCGGACGAGGATCTCGCCGTCGTCGGCGAGGGCCATCTCGGAGCCCGGGATCGGCTGGCCGACCGTGCCGGGGCGGATGTCGTCGGCCGGGACGCAGGTCATGCAGCACGAGGTCTCGGACATGCCGTAGACCTCCTGGACCGGCAGCCCGAGGTCGCCGAAGTACTTCAGCGTCTCGACCGCGATCGGGGCGGCACCGACGATCGACCACTGAACCTGGTCGAGGCCGATCTTCGCCCGCGCCCCGGCGCGGACCTCCTCGGGCAGCGCGGCCGGGTCCGTCAGACCGCCGGCCTGCAGCGCGGCCATGATCTTCTCGTAGACGCGCGGCACGCCGCCCCAGAACGTCGGGCGGGCGCTGACCAGCGCCGGGATCAGCTGGGTCTGGTCCGCCACCGTCGTGACGGTGGCCCCGAAGGTCGCCGAGCAGTGGTAGTGGTGGCTCCACCGGTCGGCGATGTGCGCCGACGGCAGGTAGGACACGATCGACCCGCCGACCGGCGTCGGGGCCATCGCCGACATGCCGCGGATCTGGGCCATCATGCCGGCGTGCGTGAGCTGGACGCCCTTGGGCGGACCGGTGGTCCCTGAGGTGTAGATCAGCGTCAGCACGTCGTCCGGCTGCACGGCACGCCAGGCGGCGTCGAAGTCGAAGTCGTCCGAACCGCCGGCGATCAGCTCGTCGAGGGTGGAGGTGCTCGCGTCCCCGCCGTCGATGCAGACGACGTGCGCGACCGCGGTCCCCGCCTTGCGGACGGTCTCCAGGAAGGCCTGCTCGCACACCACGACGCGGTTGCCGGCGTTGGAGAACAGGTACTCGACCTGTTCCGGCGACGAGGTGTTGTAGATCGAGAACGGCACCGCGCCCAGGTGCAGCGCGGCCATGTCGACGAGATTCATCTCGGGCCGGTTGCGCATCATCAGCGCGACGGTGTCCCCGTGCCCGACCCCGAGGGCGGCGAGGCCGGCGGCGATCCGGCGCACCCGGTCGGCGTACTCGGCGAAGGTCAGGCTGATCGAGTCGTCGGGGGTACGGAGGGCGACGCGGTCGGCCTGCTCGGCCGCGGTCAGCTGAAACGCCTCGCAGATCGTCGCGGCGTGCAACGCGGGCACGCCCTCCTGAATGGGACGGTCGCTGCTGGGGATGAGCTGAACCATGCCGTTCTCCATCGTCAGGGTCGTCATGCCGGGACTTCGGGGCAGCCAACCAGGTCGCACCGGGTTTGTCAGGCCCTCCAACGGTTGGGGCGGGGCTGGCCGTTCCCGCGAGTGGAAGACAGGATGAGCCCATGGGTGCCTACGCCGACGCGTTCCGCCGCAGTATCGAAGACCCGACCGGCTTCTGGGCCGAGGCCGCACAGGCCGTGGACTGGACCCGGGCGCCGACGACGGTGCTCGACGACAGTCGGGCCCCGTTCGTGCGCTGGTTCCCTGACGGAGAGCTGAACACCTGTCACAACGCGTTGGACCGGCACGTGGACGGCGGTCGGGGCGATCAGACCGCGCTGATCTACGACAGCCCGATGACCGGCCGTCAGGCGCGCTTCACCTACGCCGAGTTGCGTGACCAGGTCGCCCGCTTCGGCGGGGTGCTTCGCAGCCTCGGCGTGGAGAAGGGCGACCGGGTCGTCATCTACATGCCGATGGTCCCCGAGGCCGTGGTCGCGATGCTCGCCTGCGCGCGGATCGGGGCGGTCCACTCGGTGGTGTTCGGCGGCTTCGCCCCGCGTGAGCTCGCGGCCCGGATCGACGACGCCCAGCCCAAGGTCGTCGTCGCCGCCTCCTGCGGGCTGGAGCCGACGCGTGTCGTCGAGTACAAGCCCATGATCGCCGCGGCGATCGAGATCGCCGACCACAAGCCGGACAGGTGCGTCGTCCTCCAGCGGGAGCAGGCGCGGGCCGAGATGGGCCCGGACGACGTCGACTGGACCGAGGCGATGGCCTCCGCCGAGCCGGTCGAGTGCGTCCCGGTCGGTGCGAACGACCCGCTCTACATCCTCTACACGTCCGGGACGACCGGGAAGCCGAAGGGCATCGTCCGCGACAACGGCGGTCACGCCGTCGCGCTGCTGTGGTCGATCCGCAACGTCTTCGGCCTCGAGCCGGGCGAGGTGTGGTGGACCGCGTCCGACGTCGGCTGGGTCGTCGGCCACTCCTACATCGTCTACGCCCCGCTGCTGCTCGGCGCGACGACGATCCTCTACGAGGGCAAGCCGGTGGGCACCCCGGACGCGGGCGCGTTCTGGCGGGTCATCGCCGAGCACGGCGCGGTCACGCTGTTCACCGCGCCGACGGTCTTCCGCGCGATCAAGAAGGAGGACCCGGACGCGAAGCTGCTGGAGCAGTACGACATCTCCAAGCTGCGTGCGCTGTTCCTCGCGGGGGAGCGGCTCGACCCCGACACCTACCACTGGGCGACGGAGAAGTCCGGCGTCCCGGTGATCGACCACTGGTGGCAGACCGAGACCGGCTGGCCGATCTGCGCCAACCTCCGCGGCCTGGAGCCGATGCCGATCAAGGCGGGATCGCCGTCGGTGCCGGTGCCCGGCTGGGACGTCCAGGTCCTCGATCCCGAGGGCAACCGGGTCGGCCCGAACACCGAGGGCGCCATCTGCATCAAGCTCCCGCTGCCGCCGGGTGCGCTGCCGACGCTGTGGAACGACGACGACCGCTTCGTCGCGAGCTACCTGTCGGCCTACGACGGCTACTACCTCTCCGGCGACGGCGGGTACGTCGACGAGGACGGCTACCTCTACGTGCTCGGGCGGACGGACGACGTCATCAACGTCGCCGGGCACCGGCTCTCGACCGGCTCGATGGAGGCCGTGCTCGCCGCCCACCCGGCCGTGGCCGAGTGTGCGGTGATCGGCGTCCACGACTCGCTCAAGGGCCAGGTCCCGCGCGGGTTCGTCGTGCTCAAGGCCGGCGTGGACGTCGACCCCGAGGCGCTCTCCGCCGAACTGGTCGCCGCGGTGCGCAACGAGATCGGCGCGGTCGCGGCGTTCAAGCGCGCCGACATCGTCCCGGCGCTGCCGAAGACCCGGTCCGGGAAGATCCTGCGCCGCACCATGCGCGGGATCGCCGACGGCCGTGACGAGCCGGTGCCCTCGACGATCGAGGACGCGAGCGTGCTCGACAAGCTCCGTCCGATCCTGACCAAGGAGTCGTGACCGGACAGCCCTGAGCGCCAGTCAGGCGACGAGGCGGTCCCCGACGAGCAGGACGATCGGGACGTCGCCGCAGCGCTGCAGGGTCAGGCCCTGCTGGCGGCTGGTCGCCTCGCCGCCGGCGACGAACCCGGCGAGGTCGAGCCGGCGGACCAGCGAGCCGGTGACGAGCCGCGCGGTGTTGGACACGATCACCCGGCCCTGGGTGTTGACCAGCGCGGCGGCGCTCGGGAGCGACCGCAGCGGGGGGAGCACCAGCGACTCGTAGCGGTTGACGAAGACGTCCGCGCCGGCGACGCCGACGAACGTGCCATTGACGAAGATCGGTTCGGTGAAGGTGAGCGCGTACTCGTCGCTGCACACGTAGTCGACGTAGGGGCCGGTGACGTGGCGGCGGCCGGTCGCGGCGGGTACCGCGAACCAGGGGAGGGGCACGTAGTCGTAGAAGCGGTCCCGGCTCGGGTCGAGCTCGACGACCAGGCGCGACGCGCTGCCGTTCCGGCCCTGCTGCCACCACTGCAGCCAGCGCGGGGCGTCGCTCAGGGTGTTCGGGGCGGAGATGAAACCCGCGCCGGGAATGATGCCGTCGACCTCGCCGAGCATGCCGATCGCGATGGCGTCGATGGCGGCCAGGTCCGCGACCCCGACCCGACGACCCTCGTGGTGCGCCTCGGCGAAGAGGCTCTCGGTGGTGCGGCGCAGATTCGAGACCAGGTCGAACACAGCTTCGGCGGCCGTCGCGACGTGCTGGCCCACCGACTCGGAGCTCTCGATCATCTGGTGCAGCGCCACGGCAGCCCCCGTGATTGCCCGGTTGGGGCGCCCAACGTACTACGCCCCTATTTCGATCAGGTCAGCAAATTCAGTCGCAGTTCGGTCACTCTTTCCGCCGCCGCGCGCACGTGCGCCTCGACCAGGTCGCGAGCTGACGCCCCGTCGCCGTCGGCGATGGCGGCGAGAATCTCGCGGTGCTGGGCGGCCGCGCGCCGTTGCACGGCCTCGCCCTCGAAGGGCGCCCAGAGCAGGGCCCCGAGCTCGCTCTGCAGCGCGAGCTCCTCGCGCGCCAGGCGGGCGGACTGAGCCGCCGCCGCGATCTCGAGGTGGAAGTAGCCCTCCGCGCGCCGGCGCGCGCCGGGGTCGGTCGCGGCCGCCAGCTGGTCGGCCGCGCGTTCCAACCGCTCGATGTCCTCAGCTGAGGCACGCTCAGCTGCGAGCCGGCCCGCGGTGCCGCCGACGGCCGCGTAGTGGTCGAACAGGTCGCGCAGCTCGATCAACGAGATCCGCGCAAGCCGTTCGCGCAGTTCGGCCGCGGTCGGGTCGGCCGGTGCCTTGACGAAACTGCCGCCGCCCCGTCCCCGACGCGTCTCGACCAGGCCGCGCTCGCGCAGCACGGTGAGGGCCTCGCGCACGGTGACGGTGGAGACCGCGAGCTGGGCCGCGAGGTCGGCCTCGCTCGGCAGCTGCTCCTCGTCGGCGAGCAGGCCGAGCACGATGGCGTCGGCCAGGCGGCCGGCGACGAGCTCGGTCCGGCTGAGGGTGTCCAGCGGCGCGAACACAGCGGCCCGGGCGTCCGGTGCCCACCGATGCATCGCGTCCGCCCCATCGGGAGAAAGGTCCATCAATCGTTGACCTTAAACATCTGAACTCATAGGTTATCTCTCATTCCGGCCGGTCCGCACAAGAGTCTCGACCACCAGGGAGCGCCTATGACCTCGGGTCTGACCTCGCACCTGTCGGACGTGTGGTTCTCCGTGACGGACCTCGAGGTGGTCTCCGGCTCCGGCGCTGTGGTGACCACCCGGGACGGCACGCAGTACCTCGACTTCTCCAGCGGCATCGCCGTCACCAGCACCGGCCACTGCCACCCGAAGGTGGTCGCGGCCATCGCCGAGCAGGCGGGGCGGTTTCTCCACGCCCAGGCGAACGTCTACCGCCACAACCTGTTGAATCCCTTGGCGGACCGGCTGGCCGAGATCACCCCGGACCCGATCGAGGTCTTCTTCCTCGCCAACTCCGGCGCCGAGGCGACCGAGGGCGGGGTGAAGCTGGCCCGGCAGGCGACCGGGCGCCAGAACGTCATCGTCTTCGAGGGCAGCTTCCACGGCCGCTCGATGCTGGCGATGGCGATGACCACCTCCAAGGCCGGCTACCGGGCGGGCTACCAGCCGCTGCCCGCCGGCATCTTCGTCGCGCCGTTCCCGACGGCCCTCAAGTTCGGCGGCGACATCGAGGCGGCCACCGACCACTGCCTGGCCGCGCTGCGGCATCTGCTGGTCAGTCAGACCGCGCCGGCGGAGACCGCCGCGATCGTGATCGAGCCCGTCCTCGGCGAGGGCGGCTACTACGCGGCCCCGCCGCGCTTCCTCCGGGGGATCGAGGAGATCTGCCGGGAGCACGGCATCCTCTTCGTCGCCGACGAGATCCAGACCGGCTTCGCCCGCACCGGCCGCATGTTCGCCGTCGAGCACTCCGGGGTCCGCCCCGACATCCTGCTGATGGCCAAAGGCATCGCTTCCGGCTTCCCGATCTCGGCGATCGGCGCCTCGGCCGAGGTCATGAGCCGCTGGCCGCGTGGGTCCCACGGGGGGACCTACGGCGGCAACCCCGTCGGGTGTGCGGCGGCGCTCGCCACGATCGACGTCCTCACCGAGCCCGGCTTCCTCGGCCACGTGGAGGCGCGGGGACAGCAGCTGCGCGCCGGACTGGAGAAGGCCGCGGCCGACGACCCCGGGGTCGCCGAGGTCCGTGGCCTCGGGCTGATGGTGGCGGTCGAAGTCGTCGACCCGGCGACCGGCCGGCCCGACGCAACGCGGGTGAGCGCGGTCCTGCGCTCCTGTCTGGAGGAGGGCGGACTGATCCTCATGGGGGCCGGCAGTTACGGGAACATCGTCCGCTTCATGCCACCGTTGATCGTCTCCGAGGCCGAGGTGGACCGCGCGGTCGACGCCTTCGCCACCGCCCTGCGAAAGACACGCGGCTGATGGGAGTGGCGGTCCGGCTCGAAGGACTCGGCAAGCGCTACGGCGACGTCGAGGTGCTCACCGGCGTGGACCTCGAGGTCGAGGAGGGTGAGTTCTTCTCGATGCTGGGCCCGTCGGGGTCCGGCAAGACGACCTGCCTGCGGATCGTCGCCGGCCTGGTCGAACCGACCCGGGGCCGGGTGCTCCTGCACGGCGAGGACGTCACCGGCCGGCCGCCCTACCAGCGGGACGTCAACACCGTCTTCCAGGACTACGCGCTGTTCCCGCACATGTCGGTCGGGGACAACGTCGCCTACGGCCTCATGGTCGAGAAGGTGCCGAAGGCGGAGCGCCGCCGGCGCGCGTCCGAGGCCCTCGCGATGGTGCGCCTGGACGGCTACGAGAAGCGCCGGCCGACGCAGTTGTCGGGCGGTCAGCGCCAGCGCGTGGCCCTCGCCCGCGCGCTGGTGAAACGCCCCCGGGTGCTGCTCCTGGACGAGCCGCTCGGTGCGCTGGACCTCAAGCTCCGCGAGCAGATGCAGAAGGAACTGAAGGCCATTCAGGCCGAGGTGGGCATCACGTTCATCTTCGTCACCCACGACCAGGCCGAGGCCCTGTCGATGAGTGACCGGATCGCGGTGTTCAACGAGGGCCGGATCGTCCAGGTGGCGCCGCCGGCCGAGCTCTACGAGAACCCGGCGGACGCCTTCGTCGCCGGGTTCGTCGGCACGTCGAACCTCCTCGGGCCGGAGTCGGCCCGCAAGATCATCGGGCGCGAAGGCACCTTCACCGTGCGCCCGGAGAAGATCCGCCTCGTCGACATCGACGGTCCGAGCGCCGGTGACGGGGAATGCAGCGCCACCGGGGTCGTCACCGACGTGTCGTACCTGGGGGCGGAGACCCGTTACACCGTGACCCTCGACGCCGGCGACGAGCTGGTGGTCACCGAGCAGAACCTCGCAACGAAGTCCACCGACGCGCTGGCCGCCCGGGACCGGCCGGTGCGCCTCATCTGGGGGGAGCAGCACAACCGGCTGCTTCCCGGCTGACACCCCCACCCCTTGGAAGGACACACAATGCGGATGCGTTATCGCCGAACGGCGTTGGCGGGGGTCGCGACCCTGGCCCTGGTACTCGCCGGCTGCGGTGGAGATGACGACGACGACGTCGCGCAGGCGACGCCGGGCGCCGGCGCCACCACGGGCAGCGGCACGGAAGGCATGGCCACGTCGCTCGGGGCGGGCGAGGGCCAGCTGAACCTGGTCGCCTGGGCCGGCTACGTCGAGGACGGCTCCACCGACCCCAAGGTCGACTGGGTGTCCGACTTCGAGAAGAAGACCGGGTGCAAGGTCAACGTGACGTTGGGCAACACGTCCGACGAGATGGTCACGCTGATGAAGAGCGGCAAGTACGACGGTGTCTCCGCCTCCGGCGACGCCTCGCTGCGCCTGATCGGGGCCGGCGACGTCGCCCCGGTCAACACCGACCTGATCCCGAACTACAAGGACATCTTCGACGGCCTCAAGAACAAGCCGCACAACACCGTCGACGGCGTCAACTACGGCATCCCGCACGGCCGCGGTGCGAACCTGCTCATGTTCAACACCGAGAAGGTGAAGCCGGCGCCCGACAGCTGGAGCGTCGTCTGGGACACCAGCTCGCCGTACAAGGGCAAGATCACGGCCTACGACAGCCCGATCTACATCGCGGACGCCGCGCTGTACCTGAAGGCGACGCAGCCCGACCTCGGCATCACCAACGTCTACGAGCTCGACGACAAGCAGTTCACCGCCGCCGTCGACCTGCTCAAGAAGCAGCGCGGCATCATCGGTGAGTACTGGTCGGACTACACCAAGGAGATCGACGCCTTCGCCAAGGGTAACTCGGTCGCCGGCACGACGTGGCAGGTCATCGCCAACGTCCTGAAGGCCGACAAGGCGCCGATCAAGGCGATCCTGCCCAAGGAGGGTTCGACCGGCTGGTCCGACACCTGGATGCTCTCGTCCAAGGCGAAGAACCCCAACTGCATGTACATGTGGATGGACCACATCGCCTCACCCAAGGCGAACGCGGCCGCGACCGAGTACTTCGGCGAGGCTCCGTCGAACCCGAAGGCGTGCAACTTCACCGCCGACAAGAAGCACTGCGACGTCTACCACGCCACCGACGAGGCGTACTTCGACCAGGTCGCGTACTGGACGACGCCGGTCCGTGACTGCGGCGACGACCGCGGCGAGGTCTGCAAGGACTACTCGGAATGGGTCAAGGCCTGGACCGAGATCAAGGGCTGAGCGCAGGACCGAGAAGCAGGACTGAGAAGCAGGACTGAACGGTGATCGACACCGGCGCCTCCACGGGGACGGCCACGCGCACCCGGACCGATCGGGTCATCGACCCGATCGCCCGGGTGCTGCGTGGGCGCCGGTGGCTCCAGGTCTCGCTGCTGCTGGCCGCGCCCGTGGCGTGGCTGGTGGTGGCGTACCTGGGCGCCCTGGCCGTGATGCTCTTCAACGGCCTGTGGCGCTTCGACCTGGGCAACCAGGTCGTGATCGAGGACATCAGCACGGAGAACTTCCGTGAACTGCTGACCAGCGACACCTACTGGACGATCACGCTGCGCACGGTGGGCATGGCCTTCGCGGTCACGGTCACCTGCGCGGTGCTCGCCTTCCCCATCGCGTTCACGATGGCGAAGGTCGCAACGCCGCGGCAGCGCCGATTGCTGCTCGTCGCGGTCCTGCTGCCGCTGTGGGCCAGCTACGTCGTCAAGGTCTACGCCTGGCGGACCATCCTCGCGGAGGAGGGTGTCCTCAACTGGATGCTCGATCCGTTCGGGATGTCCGGCCCAGGCACCGGGGGCAACGGTCTGATCGGGATCTGGCTGACCTTCACCTACCTCTGGCTGCCGTTCATGATCCTGCCGATCTACGCGGGACTGGAGCGGATTCCCGACTCGCTGTTCGACGCCTCGTCAGATCTGGGAGCGTCACCGGTGACGACGTTCCGCAAGGTGATCCTGCCGATGGCGTTCCCGTCGGTCGTGGCCGGCTCGATCTTCACGTTCTCGCTGACGATGGGGGACTACATCACCCCGCGGCTCGTCTCCTCGAGCCAGTTCATCGGGAACGTCATCTACGACAACCTCGGCGTGGCCGGGAACCTGCCGTTCGCCGCCGCCTACGCCTCCTTCCCGTTGGTCGTCATGACGGCCTACCTGTTGGTCGCGCGCCGGCTCGGCGCGTTCGAGAACCTGTGAGGGCGGCGCGATGAACTTCTCCCGGCGCGCTCGCGCGCTGCACTGGTCGGGCACAGCGGTCACCCTCGCGTTCATCTACTTCCCGCTCGCGATCATCGCGCTCTACGCCTTCAACTCCTCGCGGGTCCAGCGCTGGCCGATCGACGGTCTGTCGACGAAGTGGGTCGACGCGGCGCTCCACAACCCCGGCGCTCGCGACGCCCTCCTCACGTCGATCAAGGTGGCGTTGATGGCCACCGGCGTCGCACTGGTCCTCGGATCCTTGGCCGCGTTCGCGGTCGCGCGCTACAACTTCTTCGGCCGGAACACCATCTCGTTCCTGGTGGTCATCCCCATCGCGATGCCGGGCATCGTCACCGGCATGGCGCTGAACTCCGCGTTCCGGGAGGCGCCGCTGATCGGGGGCGTCAATCTCGGCCTGCTGACGATCGTCATCAGCCACGCGACGTTCTGCATCGTGCTCGTCTACAACAACGTCATCGCCCGGCTGCGGCGGATGTCGGGCCACCTGGAGGAGGCGTCGGCGGACCTCGGGGCACACCCGCTCCAGACGTTCCGTTACGTCACGTTCCCGACGATCCGGTCCGCGCTGCTCGCCGGTGGCCTGCTGGCCTTCGCGCTCTCCTTCGACGAGATCATCGTCACCATCTTCACCGCCGGATCGACGCAGACGCTGCCGATCTGGATCCTCCAGAACTACTCGCGACCCAACCAGGGTCCGATCGTCAACGCGGTGGGCCTGTTCGCGATCCTCCTGTCGATCATCCCCGTCTACCTCGCGCAGCGACTGACCGAGGGCGAGGCCGTCGCCCGGGGGTCGACGGGGGCGGCGGCCGCCGCTGCGAAGTGACGCACCCTCATTCCGTACCTCTCCCGCCCACCCGAACCGATTGCAAGCGAGGTGGAACGTGCCGAACCTGACGTCTCTCCCGGTCGACCTGCCGGCCAAGAACTGGATCGACGGGACCTGGGTCGACCCCGAGTCCGACCGGCTCGACGACGTGTACGCCCCCGCGACGGGTGAGGTGCTGTTCCGCGCTGCCTCCTCCGGGGCGGCGGACGTCGACCGGGCGGTGCGGTCGGCCGCGAAGGCGTTCGAGTCGTGGTCGGTCACGACGCCGCGCGAGCGCTCGGAGGCGCTGCTGCGGATTGCCCAGGTCATCGAGGACCACGCCGACGAGTTCACCGCGATCGAGTCGGCGAACGTCGGCAAGCCGGTGTCCGCGCTGCCGGACGAGATGGATCTGACGATCGACAACTTCCGCTTCTTCGCCGGCGGCGCCCGCGCCATGGAGGCGAAGCCGGCGGGGGAGTACATGAGCGGCTACACCTCGATGCTGCGCCGGGAACCCCTCGGCGTGGTCGGCAGCATCGCGCCGTGGAACTACCCGCTGATGATGGCGGCCTGGAAGATCGGGCCGGCGCTGGCCGCGGGCAACACCGTCGTGCTCAAGCCGAGTGAGCTGACGCCGTTGTCGGCGCTGCGGCTGGCCGAGCTGCTCGCCGATGCCCTGCCGCCGGGCGTGCTGAACGTCGTCACCGGGACCGGTGAGGCCGGGGCCGCCCTCGTCGAGCACCCCGACGTCGCCATGGTCTCGCTCACCGGGTCGGTGGGGACCGGGAAGGCGATCATGGCCGCGGCGTCGGCCACCCTCAAACGTGTCCACCTCGAGCTCGGGGGCAAGGCTCCCGTCGTCGTCCTCGACGACGCCGACCCGGAGACGGTGGCGGCGGCGGTCCGGCTCGGCGCGTTCTTCAACGCCGGCCAGGACTGCACGGCGGCGTGCCGGGTGATCGCGACCGACCGCGCGTACGAGGCGACCGTCGCCGGGGTCACCGACGGGGCGAAGACCCTGGTCTCCGGCGACCCCGCCGCGGCGGAGACCGAACTCGGGCCGCTGGTGTCGGCGAAGCAGCGCGAGCGGGTCGCCGGGTTCGTGGAGCGGGCCCTGGCCGGCTCGGGGGAGGCAACCGCTGGCGGCCGCCCCGCCGAGGGGCCGGGCTTCTACTTCGAGCCCTCGGTGATCGTCGGCGTCGGCCAGGACGACGAGATCGTGCAGCGCGAGGTGTTCGGGCCGGTCGTGACGGTGCAGCGTGTCGCCGACGACGAGGCGGCGATCGCCGCGGCCAACGCCGTCGACTACGGGCTCGCGGCCAGCGTGTTCACCACCGACGTCGGGAAGGCGATGCGGGCCTCCGCCGCGCTGCGGTTCGGGACCGTGTGGGTGAACGACCACATCCCCCTGGTCTCCGAGATGCCCCACGGCGGGTTCAAGCAGTCGGGCTTCGGCAAGGACATGTCCCTGTACGCCGTGGAGCACTACACCGAGCTCAAGCACGTCATGGTGAAGTGGTAGTCACCACGACGAACAGGAACAGCCATGGGTGAAGCAGCGGAGCGGCGGGTTCTGGACGCAGTACCGGACGGGTTGCTGATCGGGGGCCAGTGGCGCCCGGCCACCGGCCGCCGGGAGTTCGGCGTCGAGGACCCGGCCACGCGGACGCAGTTGCGGACGGTCGCGGACGCGAGCGCCGAGGACTCCCGGGCCGCGCTCGACGCCGCCGTCGAGGCGCAGCCGGCGTGGGCAGCGACCGCACCGCGGGAGCGCGCGGAGATCCTCCGCCGCGCCTTCGAGGCGATGACGAAGCGGGCCGACGACCTCGCGCTGCTGATGACACTCGAGCACGGCAAGCCGGTTGCGGAGTCGAAGGCCGAGGTCGCGTACGGGGCCGAGTTCTTCCGCTGGTTCTCCGAGGAGACCGCGCGCATCGCCGGGTCGTTCTCGACCGCGCCGGCCGGCAACCTCCGGCTGCTGACCCTCAAGCAGCCGGTCGGGCCGTGTCTGTTGATCACGCCGTGGAACTTCCCCCTCGCGATGGGCACCCGCAAGATCGGCCCCGCGATCGCGGCCGGCTGCACGATGGTGATGAAGCCGGCCAAGCAGACCCCGCTGTCGATGCTGATGCTGGCTCAGATCCTCCGGGAGGCCGGGCTCCCGGACGGCGTGCTCAACGTGGTCACCGCGGAGGACCCGAGCGTCGTGAGTGAGCCGTTGCTGGCCGACGACCGCCTGCGCAAGCTTTCGTTCACCGGCTCCACCGGGGTCGGGAAGAAGCTGATCGAGATGTCGGCCGGCCAGGTGCTGCGGACGTCGATGGAGCTGGGCGGCAACGCACCGTTCCTGGTGTTCGCCGACGCGGACCTCGACCGGGCGGTGGAGGGCGCCATGATCGCCAAGATGCGGAACATGGGTCAGGCCTGCACCTCGGCCAACCGGTTCCTGGTGCACTCCAACGTCGCGGGCGAGTTCACCGAACGCCTCGTCGAGAAGATGGCCGCGCTCGTGCCCGGCCGCGGGACCGAGGAGGGCGTCACGCTCGGCCCGCTGATCGACCAGGCCGCGATCGACAAGGTCGACGGACTCGTCTCCGACGCCGTCTCCCGGGGCGCGAAGCTGCTGCTCGGCGGCAAGGCCGGCGACGGGCCGGGCTACTTCTACGAGCCCACCGTCCTCACCGACATCCCCGACGGGGTGCGCCTGACCTGCGAGGAGATCTTCGGCCCGGTGGCCGCGATCCGGACCTTCGACGACGACGAGACCGCGATCGCCGAGGCCAACGCCACCGAGTACGGCCTGGTCGCCTACGCGTTCACCGCGGACTTCGACCGGGCGCTGCGGGTCGCCGAGCGGCTGGAGTCCGGGATGGTCGGTCTCAACGTCGGGCTCGTCTCCAACCCCGCCGCCCCGTTCGGTGGGGTCAAGCAGTCCGGTCTCGGCCGGGAGGGCGGCGCGGTCGGCATCGAGGAGTACGTGGAGACGAAGTACGTCGCGCTGCCGACCTGACTGCCCGGGTGAACGTTTTCGGCCGCTCGCACGTCCTGCTGGTGAGAACGGGGCGATCGGGGAGGACGACATGACGCGGACGGGGACGACCTGGGCCCGGCGGGGCCGGCTCGGGCGGGGGACTGTCGGGCGGACGCTGATGCTGCCGCTGGCCGTGCTGCTGCTGGCCGGCCTGGCGGCGTGCGGGAGCGACGCGGCGTCCTCGGAGCCCGACCCGGCCGCGGGAGGCAACGGTCCCGGTCCGTCGGCGGGCACCCCGAGCGGGGAGTTCCTGTCCAGCTCGGTCACCGAGGACGGGAAGCCGAAGAAGCTGGTCAAGGGCACCCGCGTCTCGCTGCGCTTCGCCGACGGCTCGGTCAGCGCGCAGGCCGGCTGCAACACCATGAGCGGCCCGGTCCGGTTCGCCGACGGCAAGCTCGTCGTCACGGACCTGGCGATGACCGAGATGGGCTGCCCGGGGGAGGGCCGGCACGAGCAGGACCAGTTCGTCGCCGCGTTCCTGACCGCCCGCCCGGCCTACACCTACGACGGGACAACGCTGAACCTGAGCACGGATTCGGTCCGGATGGTGTTCGGCCCGCGCGAGCAGGTCCAGCCCGACCTCCCGCTCGAGGGCACCCGCTGGAACGTCACCCACCTGACCTCCGGCCCGGCCCGCGACGCCGTGGACGACCCGAACGCCGCGGTCTCGGCCGGCATGGCCCCGAAGAAGGCGTTCCTGGAGTTCGCCGACGGCCGGGTCACCGGCAACGACGGCTGCAACCGCCTCTTCGGGGACGCGACGATCAGCGGCGACACGATCACCTTCGGCCCGATCGCGACGACCAAGATGGCCTGCAAGGGCGTCGAGGGGACCGAGCGCGTGCTGGCCGTCCTCACCGGCGAGGTGACCTGGAAGATCGACCACGACGTGCTCACGCTGACCAACGCGGACGGCTCCGGTCTGCAGCTGAAGGCGGGCAAGGGGACAATGGCGGAGTGAGCCCGCCTGCCGCATCCCGGAACGCCGCACCTCGGAACGTGGTGATCCTGGGGTCGACCGGATCCATCGGCACCCAGGCCCTGGACGTCGTCCGCGCGAACCCGGACCGGTTCCGCGTCGTCGGCCTCGGGGCCGGGGGCGGGAACGTCGACCTGCTGGCCGCGCAGGCGCTGGAGTTCGGCGTCGAGGTCGTCGGCGTCGCGCGCGCGGGCGCCGCCCAGGACCTCCAGCTGGCCTTCTACGCCGAGGCCCAGAAACGGGGCTGGAGCGCGGGGGAGTTCGCGCTCCCGAAGATCCTCGCCGGCCCGGACTCGCAGACCGAGCTCGCCGCCTGGTCGGCCGACGTCGTCCTCAACGGCATGACGGGCTCGGTCGGGCTGGCGCCGACGCTGGCCGCCCTGGCGGCCGGGCGCACGCTCGCGCTGGCCAACAAGGAGTCGCTGATCGTCGGCGGGCCGCTGGTCACCGCGGCGGCCGCGCTGGGGCAGATCGTCCCCGTCGACTCCGAGCACTCCGCGCTCGCCCAGTGCCTGCGCGCCGGCGCTCCGACCGAGGTCGCCAAGCTGGTCCTCACCGCCAGCGGTGGCCCGTTCCGCGGCCGGACCCGCGAGGAGCTGGAGTCGGTCACCGTCGCCGACGCGCTCGCGCACCCCACCTGGGACATGGGGCCGGTCATCACCGTGAACTCCGCGACCCTGGTCAACAAGGGCCTGGAACTGATCGAGGCTCACCTGTTGTTCGGGATCGACTTCGACGCGATCGAGGTCGTCGTCCACCCGCAGTCGATCGTCCATTCGATGGTCACCTTCGTCGACGGCTCGACGATCGCCCAGGCCTCGCCGCCGGACATGCGGCTGCCGATCGCGCTCGGGCTCGGCTGGCCCGACCGGGTGCCGGCCGTCGCCCCGGCGTGCGACTGGAGCACGGCCACGAGCTGGGAGTTCGCGCCGCTGGACTCGACCGCCTTCCCGGCGGTGGAGCTCGCGCGCGAGTGCGGGCGCACCGGCGGCACGGCCCCGGCCGTGTTCAACGCCGCCAACGAGGAGTGCGTGTCGGCGTTCCTGGCCGGATCCCTGCACTTCAACCGGATTGTGGATACGGTCGCTGCCGTCGTCTCCGACCACACCGACTCCGGCGTGCTCGGGCGGGACGGCACACTCACCCTGGACGACGTGCTCGGCGCGGAGTCCTGGGCCCGGACACGGGTCGCGGAATTGCTGGGGGGCACGGTGGCGCGGGATCGCACGACGGGGAAGAACGGGCCTGCATGCTGACCTTGTTCGGGATCGTCCTGTTCGTGGTGCTGCTGCTCGGGTCGGTGGCGATCCACGAGTTCGGTCACTGCGTGACCGCGAAGATGTACGGGATGAAGGTCTCCGAGTACTTCGTCGGATTCGGCCCGAAGATCTGGTCGTTCCGCCGGGGGGAGACCGAGTACGGACTCAAGGCCATCCCCGCCGGCGGCTACTGCAAGATCATCGGGATGACCGACCTCGAGGAGGTCGACGAGGCGGACCGCGACCGGGCGTTCTACCGGTACTCCGCCCCGAAGAAGACGGTCGTGCTGCTCGCCGGCGTCTTCCTCCACCTGGTGATCGGCTTCCTCCTCTTCGTCATCGCCTTCATGGGCATCGGCCGGTACACGCCGACGACGGTCGTGCAGTCGGTGTCCGAGTGCATCCCCGCCGCGACCGCGACCACGTCGGAGTGCGGGCCGCAGGACGCGCCGTCGCCGGCGAAGGCCGCCGGTCTGCTCGAGGGCGACGAGATCTTCGCCGTCGGGGCCGACCGCGTCGGCGGCGACTGGGACACCGCTTCGCGGCTGATCCGGGAGGCGGGCGCCGGGCCGCTGGCCGTCACCGTCCTGCGCGACGGCAAGCTCGTGACGCTCACCGCGGACCTCGTCACCCGGGAACGGGCGGACCTGGACAACCCGGACCGGGTCGTCACCGTCGGCGTCCTCGGGGTCGGGCCGTCCTTCCGGACCCAGCACGACGGCCCGATCGCCGCCGCGGACCGCTCCGTCGGCCTGATGTGGGACGTCGTCAAGGCCTCCGGGACGCTCGTGAAGAACTTCCCGGACAAGATCGGTGAGCTCTTCGACGCGCTCGGGGGCGACGAGCGCGACCAGGAGGGCCTGTCCGGCGTGGTCGGCGCCGCCCGCGTCTCCGGCGAGTTCTTCAGCCTGGACAACAGCTCGACCACCGAGCGGCTGTCGCTGGTGCTGCTCAACGTCGGCGGGCTGAACATCTTCCTCGCGCTGTTCAACGCCCTGCCGCTGCTGCCGCTGGACGGCGGCCACGTCGCCGTGACGGCCTACGAGTCGGGCAAACGGCGCCTGTTCCGGCTCTTCGGGAAGCCCGACCCGGGGCGCGTCGACATCACCAAGTTGCTGCCCGCGACGTACGCGTTCGTCGTGGTGTTGATCGCACTCACGGTGCTGCTGCTGGCTGCCGACATCGTCAACCCCATCACCGTGAGCTAATTTCGATCCCGTGACCGCTGTTTCGCTCGGGATGCCCGCTCCGCCACCCCTCCGGCTGGCCGAACGGCGCCGCTCCCGGCAGATCCGGGTCGGCGACGTCCTCGTCGGCGGCGACGCACCCGTGTCGGTGCAGTCGATGTGCACGACGCTGACCGCGGACGTGAACGCGACGCTGCAGCAGATCGCGGAGCTCACCGCGGCCGGCTGCCAGATCGTCCGCGTCGCCTGCCCGTCGCAGGACGACGCCGACGCGCTGCCCGCCATCGCGAAGAAGTCCCCGATCCCGGTCATCGCGGACATCCACTTCCAGCCCAAGTACGTCTTCGCCGCGATCGACGCCGGCTGCGCCGCGGTACGGGTGAACCCGGGCAACATCAAGCAGTTCGACGACAAGGTCGGCGAGATCGCCCGGGCGGCCAAGGACGCCGGCGTCTCGATCCGGATCGGCGTCAACGCCGGGTCGCTCGACAAGCGCCTGCTGGCGAAGTACGGCCGGGCCACCCCCGAGGCGCTCGTGGAGTCGGCGCTGTGGGAGGCGTCGCTGTTCGCTGAGCACGACTTCCACGACGTCAAGATCTCGGTGAAGCACAACGACCCGGTCGTGATGATCAACGCCTACCGGCAGCTCGCCGCGGCGTGCGACTACCCGCTGCACCTCGGCGTCACCGAGGCCGGACCGGCCTTCCAGGGGACGATCAAGTCGGCCGTCGCCTTCGGCGCCCTGCTCTCCGAGGGCATCGGCGACACGATCCGCGTCTCGCTCTCCGCGCCTCCGGTCGAGGAGGTGAAGGTCGGCACGCAGATCCTGGAGTCGCTCGGCCTGCGCCAACGCGGGCTGGAGATCGTGTCCTGCCCGTCCTGCGGCCGTGCCCAGGTGGACGTCTACACACTCGCGAATCAGGTGACGGCGGGTCTCGACGGGCTGACCGTCCCCCTGCGCGTCGCCGTGATGGGGTGTGTGGTGAACGGACCCGGCGAGGCCCGCGAGGCCGACCTCGGAGTGGCGTCGGGCAACGGCAAGGGGCAGATCTTCGTCAAGGGCGAGGTCATCAAGACCGTGCCCGAACACCAGATCGTCGAGACCCTGATCGACGAGGCGCTGCGTCTGGCGGAGGAGATGTCGGCCGCGGGGGCGAGCCCCGGCGAACCCGTCGTCTCGGTGTCCTGACCCGGCGTCCCTGACCCGGCGTCCCTGATCCGGCGAACCGAGGAGCGTGCGTGGCAGTCCCGGTCGATCGCGACACGGCCGCCGGCGCCGCGGAGCTCCGCGTCCTGACCCTCGCCGACCTGCCCGCCGCGCTGCAGCTGGCCGAGCAGAACCCGATCGCGAACGTCTTCGTCTTGTCCCGCCTGCGCAGCGGGGGCCTCGGTCCCACGCGCGGGGCCGCGGAGGTGTGGGGTTACTCCGTCGACGGCGTCCTGCGCTCGATGCTCTACGTCGGCGCCAACGTGGTCCCGGTCCAGGCCGACGCCGAGGCGGTCGCGGCCTTCGCCGACCGGGCCGCCCGCACGGTGCGGCGCTGCTCCTCGATCGTCGGTCCGGCCGACGCGGTGCTCCCGTTCTGGGAGCGGGTCGCGCCGGTCTGGGGCCCCGCCCGTGAGGTCCGGGCCGCCCAGCCGCTGATGGCGATCGAGGCACCGGACCGCAGCCTGACCCCCGATCCCGGCGTCCGGCCGGTCACGCGGGCGCAGCTCGACATCGTCATGCCGGCCTGCGTCGCGATGTTCACCGAGGAGGTCGGCGTCTCGCCGCTCGGCGGCGACGGCGGCCTGCTCTACCGGTGCCGGATTGCCGAGCTCGTCGACGCGGGCCGCGCGTTCGCCCGGATCGAGAACGACCAGGTCCTGTTCAAGGCCGAGGTGGGGGCGGCCACCCCGGCGGTCTGCCAGGTGCAGGGGGTCTGGGTGGATCCCGCCCACCGGCGGCAGGGCCTCGCGGCCCCGGGCGTCGCGGCGGTCGTGGAGCTCGCCCGGGCCGGGATCGCCCCGACCGTCAGCCTCTACGTGAACGACTTCAACACCGCGGCGCTGGCCACGTACCGGCGCGTCGGGTTCCGCCAGGTCGGTACCTTCGCCTCGGTGCTGTTCTGACGCCGGCCAGGAGGACCGTGTGGTGGTGACGATCGCGCCGCTGGACCTGCGGGCCCGGGCGGCGGACGCGGCGGCTGTGCAATCCGTGGCGCTCGGCCCGGTGTCGCCGGACCGCGTCGCGGTCTACGCACGGCACACCGTCCACCCCGGCTTCCGCGCGTTCGGGGCGTTCGACACCTCCGACGGCGAGGACAAGCTGGTCGGGTTCGCGTACGGCGCCGCCTGCCGCAGCGGCCAGTGGTGGTTCGACCAGATCAGCCCGTCGCTGCGGGCGGCCGGCTACGGACCGTGGATCGCCGATGCCTACGCGGTCACCGAACTGCACGTCCGGCCCGAGTACCACGGCCAGGGCCTCGGACTGACGCTGCTGACGACGCTGCTCTCCGGCGTCGGCAACCCGACCGCGCTGCTGTCGACCTACGACGGGGAGACCCGCGCCCGGCGGCTCTACCGCGGGCTCGGCTTCGTGGACCTGATCACCGGGTTCCGGTTCGGGACCTCGTCGCAGGGCTACGCGCTGATGGCGGCCCCGCTGCCGCTCGCCGTCCGACAGGCCGACCCGGCCCGTTCGGCGTAGCACCCTTCTGCGGGCACCCGTTCGGCGGATCACCCGTTCTGCGCCGAACTCGGTCAGATCCCCGCGGAACCCCCGTCGCACGCCTAGGCTGAGGCGGTACAGCAGTTCGAGGCTGGTTCGACGACCGGCGGTGGGAGTTTCCGGTGCGCGAGGGCATGAACCCCAAGACGATGCTGGCCCTGTTGTGGTTGGCGGCGGCGTCGGTCGGCCTGCTGGTCGCGGCCGTACCGCTGATCGACGACACCCCGAACGCCTACCTGCTCGGGACGCTGCTGATCGCCGCGTCCCTGCCCTTCGGCCTGATCCGGCCGTCCGTGCCGATCCTGTGGGCGGTCGTCCTCGCCTGGCCGACCGTCGTGATCCGGCTGTCGCAGGAGGACGGCTGGTCCGCCGTGCTGCTGCTCGGCTACACGATCGTCGGCGTCTACCTCGGCGACTGGATCGGCTCGTGGTGGGCCGAGAAGCACCCGAAGCCGATCGTCGTGGACTCCGGCCCGGCGCAGACGGGCCCGGCCGCGGCCGACGGCACCGCGCTGGAGGAGGACAACCTCCCGCCGCCGATGCCGGGCCGCTGGACCCGCGCGAGCCGACGGGCCGAGGAGGAGGCGCGGCACGACACCGGCTCGCACGAGCCGCCGACGCCGCCGTCCTCCATCACGGGCCTGCGCCCGTAGCCGGGTCGCCCTGCTCGGCCTCCCGGACCGGCGCGGTGAACACCCCGCCGCTGCGGCTCTCGCAGCTCTTCCTGCGCACCCTGCGTGAGGACCCCTCGGACTCCGAGGCCGCCAACCACCGGCTGCTCGTCCGCGCCGGGTACCTGCGCCGCGCCGCGCCCGGCGTCCACGCCTGGCTGCCGCTCGGGCGCCGGGTCCTCGACGCGGTCGAGCACGTGCTGCGCACGGAGCTGGCCGCGATCGGCGGCCAGGAGGTCGCGCTGCCGGTTGCCGACCCGGACCGGCTCGCCGGCGTTCTCGCGCTGCTGCGGGCCGAGATCTCGTCCTACCGCGACCTGCCGGTGACGCTGTTCCAGATCCAGCCCGTGGTGCGGGAGGAGTCGCGGCCGCGCGGTGGCCTGCTGCGCGCCCGGGAGTACGTCGCCCACCACGCCTGGTCGTTCGACATCGACTCCGACGGGCTGCAGTCCGCCTACAACCGCCACCGGGCGCTCTACATGCGTCTGCTCGAGCGGGTCGGGCTCGACTACCGGATCGTGGCCGCCCCCGCCGGGGCCGGGGAGCACGCGGAGCACTTCCTCGCGGCGACCGAGACCGGCGAGGACGTCTACGTCACCTGCGGCGCCTGCGACTACGCCGCGGCGTCGGCCGCGGTGCGGGCGGGGGAGTTGCCGATCGAGGCCATCCGGTCCCGGGGTCCGGCGCCCGCGCCCGAGGAGGTCGACACCCCGGACACCCCGACGATCGAGTCCCTCGCCGACCGGCTCGGCGTCCCGACGTCGGCGACGCTGAAGAACCTGCTCCTGACGGCGACGGCCCCGGACGGGACGCGCGAGGTGGTCGCGGTCGGTGTCCCGGGTGACCGGGAGGTGGACCTGGCCCGCGTCGAGGCGGCGCTGGCCCCGGCGCGGGTGGAGTTGTTCACCGACGCGGACTTCGCCGAGCACCCGGGCCTCGTCCGCGGCTACATCGGGCCGCAGGGCCTCGCCGGCAAGGCGTTCCGGTATCTCGCGGACCCGCGCATCGCGCCCGGGACGGCCTGGGTGACCGGCGCGAACGCCCCGGGGCGGCACGTGCGCAACCTCGTCGCCGGGCGCGACTTCGCCCCGGAGCGGTACGTCGACCTCGTCCACGTCCGCGACGACGACCCGTGCCCGGCCTGCGGTGGCCGGCTGCGGCTGCACCAGGGCATCGCCGTCGCGCGGATCGCCCGACTGGGCCGCCGCGCCGGACCGACCGGGGTGGTCGTGCTCGGCCGCGACGGCCGCAACGAGCGGGTGGCCGTCGGCAGCTACGCCCTCGGCGTCACCCGGTTGATCGGGGCGATCGTCGAGCAGCACCACGACGAGGCGGGGATCTGCTGGCCGCCGGCCGCGGCCCCGGCGGACGTCCACCTGGTGGCCGCGGGCCGCGCCGAGGGGGTCGCCGCCGCGGCGGAGCGGCTCGCGGCCGAGGCCGGGGCGGCCGGGCTGCGCGTCCTGATCGACGACCGGGCCGCGGTCTCGGCGGGGGTGAAGTTCGCCGACGCCGAACTGCTCGGCCTGCCGGTGATCGTCGTGGTCGGGCGCGGCCTGGCCGCGGGCCTGGTCGAGATCCGGGACCGGCGGGCCGGGACCCGCAGCGAGGTCGCGCTGCCGGCGGCCGTCGCCGCCGTGCGCTCGATCGTCAGCGCATGACGACGGGCATGATCGTGGGGGGACGCACACACGGAGCCACCGGGGAGGGGACCGCATGACCGCCGCGCCGAACGGGGCGCCCGCCGGGCTCGACGCCGTCATCTTCGACTGGGGCGGGACGCTGACGCGCTGGCGTCCGATGGACATCCCGGGCACCTGGAAGGCGGTCGCGGCCGCCGCCGCTGCGGTCGACCCGGCCCACGACGTCGCCGAACTCGCCGTCCGGCTCGCCGAGGTCGACGAGCAGCTGTGGTCCCGCTGCCGCAACGGCGACTGCGAGAGCACCCGCTTCGCGGACGTCCTCGCCGCGTGCGGACTCGACGACCACCCGGACCTGCTCGCCGCACACCTGGGGGAGTGGGAGCCCGCCACCACGCTGGACCCGGACACCCCGGCTGTCCTCGCCGGGCTGAAGGACCGCGGCCTGCGCGTCGGGGTGCTGTCGAACACGATCTGGCCCCGGGCCCAGCACGAGGCCTGGTTCGCCCGCGACGGCGTGCTCGAGCTCATCGACGGCGCGGTCTACTCCTCCGAGATCGCCCGCACCAAGCCGCACCCGGAGGCCTTCCTCGCCGCGGCCGACGCGGTCGACGCCCACCCCGAGCGCGTCCTGTTCGTCGGCGACCGCCCGTTCGAGGACATCCACGGCGCCAAGCAGGTCGGCATGCGGGCCGCCCTCGTCCCGTTCACGGTGATCGGCGACCACGAGCGCGGCCCGGTCCAGGGCGAGGCCGACGCGGTCCTCGACCGTCTCCTCGACGTCCTCCACCTCGTCGACCGCTGGCTCTGACCCGACCACCGGCTCTGACGCCGGCGCGCATTGTCAAAAAAGGGTGACACCCCTTACTGCGCAGTAAGGGGTGTCACCCTTTTTTGACGTCGCGATGGTGACGAGGCGTCAGGACGGGGAGGACGGGCCGGGGGTCGGGGCCTCGGGGGCGAGGCCCGGGTCCTCGAGGCCCGGGAAGCGGGCGGCCTCGCGGCGCCAGGCGGACTCGCGGACCGCGGCGTCCTGCAGGGCCCGGGCGGCGAAGCCGCGGTCGTCGCCGTCGGAGGCGGCGACGAGGGCGCCGAAGGCGAGGGCGACGTCCCGCTCGATGCCGGCGACGACGTCGACGACCGTCGCGAGGCCGGTGAACGGGCGGGGGAGCTGGTACGCGGCCTGCGACTCGACCGGCGTGCCGCCGCCGTCGAGGATCTTGCGGCGGAGCTGGTCGCGACGGTCGCGGTGGACGTCGAGGGCCTGCAGGGCCGCGGCGCGGTTGATGCCGGACAGCTGAGCCGCGGCGGCGCCGTAGCCGTAGACGGCGGCGTGCTCGGCGGCGAGCACCTCGCCGAGGACCTCCGGGTCGGCGCTCATGAGCCGGCTCGCAGGACGGCGGTGTGGGCGGCCTCACTGCCGCCGATCGAGGCGATCAGCCGGGCGAGCTGCCGGTCGCGGGCGGCCTCGCACTGGCCGACGCGGCGCCCGGCCGCGGAGTGCTCCGCGGACGCCAACGCCGTCACGGCCCGCTGCGGATCGGCCGGGACCGCCGGGGCGGTCGGGACGGCGCTCGCGGAGGCCTCCGGGACCGGGACGTCGGAGCGGAAGCTGGTGAGCGCGGCCAGGTGGGCCGCGTGGTCGGCGCGCATCGGGTCCAGCCGCGCGGCGAGCCCCGGGTGACGCGTGGTGGTCGCGGCGTAGGCGGCGAGCAGGTTCTGCTTGTCCGCGATGGTGCGGGCCAGCAGGTCCAGGTCGGGATCCGGCGCGCGGCCGGCGTCCGGACCGTCGTCGCCGTCGTCCCCGGTGCAGCCGGGCAGCAGCCACACGGCGGTCACGGCGGACAGGCCGGCGAGGACCTGGCGGCGGGAAGGCGGTACGGGTGGCACCGGGCGACGCTACCTCGCCGCCGGGTCCGGCTATGGTGATGGCCCACATGACACGCCCCGCCGTGTGGGACACCGGTCGTTCGCGCACGGACGCAGCGAGGCGCGTTTTTCAACAGGACAGCTGGTGACGGGAGGTCAGGGCAATGGCCGCGGAGACGCTCCCCGTGCGCATCGAGCGCCTGATCGCGCCCGTCGTGACGGCTGCCGGGCTGGACCTGGAAAGCGTCGAGGTGACGCCGGCGGGCCGTCGGCGCGTCCTGCGGGTCGTGGTGGACCGTGACGGCGGGATCGATCTGGACGGCGTCGCCGAGGTGAGCCGCGCGGTCTCCGACGCCCTGGATGCCTCCGATGTGATGGGCGGTCAGGCGTATGTGCTCGAGGTCACCAGCCCGGGCACCGACCGCCCCCTGACCGCGCCACGCCACTGGCGGCGCGCGGTCGGCCGGCTGGTCAAGGCCGAACTCACCGACGGGACGACCCGCACCGCCCGGGTGTTGGAGGGCGGTGAGGACGGCGCCGTCCTCGCGGACGGCCCGATCGCCTACAGCGAGGTGCGGCGGGCGCGGGTCGAAGTGGAGTTCGGCCGCCCCGAGGCCGGGGAGGACCCCGGGCTGGACGCCGAGATCGCCGCCGAGATTGCCGACCTGCAGGGAGAGGAGGACTGATGGACATCGACATGAGCGCCCTGCGCGCGCTGGAGCGGGAGAAGCAGATCTCGTTCTCGCTGCTCGTCGAGGCCATCGAGGCCGCCCTGCTGATCGCCTACCACCGGACCGAGGGCTCGCAGCCGCACGCGCGGGTGTCGCTGGACCGGCAGAGCGGTCACGTGGTCGTGCACGCCCAGGAGCTCGGCCCCGAGGGCAACGTCCTGCGCGAGTACGACGACACCCCCACCGGCTTCGGCCGGATCGCGGCCACGACCGCGAAGCAGGTCATCCTCCAGCGTCTGCGGGACGCCGAGGACGAGCTGACCTACGGCGAGTACCTGGGCCGGGAGGGCGACATCGTCTCCGGCGTCATCCAGCAGGGCCGGGACCCGAAGGCGGTCCTGGTCGACCTCGGCAAGGTCGAGGCGATCCTGCCGCCGCAGGAGCAGGTGCCGGGGGAGAAGTACGAGCACGGCGCCCGGATCAAGTGCTACGTGGTCGGGGTGAAGAAGGGCATGAAGGGCCCGTCGGTCACGCTGTCCCGGACGCACCCGAATCTCGTGCGCCGCCTGTTCGCGCTCGAGGTCCCGGAGATCGCCGACGGCACCGTCGAGATCGCCGGCATCGCCCGCGAGGCTGGGCACCGTACGAAGATCGCGGTCCGGTCCACGAAGTCCGGCGTGAACGCCAAGGGTGCCTGCATCGGGCCGATGGGCGCCCGGGTGCGCAACGTCATGAACGAGCTGCACGGCGAGAAGATCGACATCGTCGACTGGTCCGACGACCCGGCGGAGCTCGTCGGGCACGCGCTCTCACCGGCCCGGGTCAGCCGCGTGGAGATCGTCGACCTCGCGGGCCGCGCCGCGCGCGTGATCGTGCCCGACTACCAACTCTCGCTGGCCATCGGCAAGGAGGGCCAGAACGCCCGCCTCGCCGCCCGGCTGACGGGCTGGCGCATCGACATCCGCCCCGACACCGAGGGTGAGAGCCCGGCGGCCGGCGACCCGGCGACGGCCGACGCTCCCTGAGCCGCGGTCAGTTCTCACCCGTCGGGCCCTGTGCAGGGCCGGTCGCGACCGGTAGCGTCCGCGGCACACAACGGAGCCGGCGCCCCGGGGGGGCCACGATGGCGGCAGGTGCACGCCGGCGGGTGGGGGGCTTGGCTCTCGCAGCCGCCCTCCTGGTGCCCGCCGCCCATCTGATCGAGGCCGGTCCGGCCGAGGCCGCGGCGCCCGCGGCGGTGCTGGTGAAGGACATCAACCCGGGCGGGTCCTCCGAGCCGGGACCGTTCCACGTCGTGGGCACGGTCGCGTACTTCGCCGCCGACGACGGCACGCACGGCTTCGAGTTGTGGCGGACCGACGGGACGACCGCGACGCTCGTGCGGGACATCAACCCCGGCTCGGGCAGCGGCGTCGAGACCGGGTCCGACGAACCCGGGATGGTCACCCTCGCCGGGTGGACGTACTTCGCGGGCAACGACGGCGCCGGGCAGCACGGCTGGGAGCTGTGGCGGACCAACGGCACCACGACCCGGCTGGTGAAGGACATCAACCCCGGGACGGTGAGCGGGCACCCGTCCTCCTTCGCGGCGCTCGGCGCCCACGTCTACTTCGCGGCGACGACGAACGCGATCGGCACCGAGCTGTGGCGGACCGACGGCACGACCACGGAGCTGGTGAAGGACGTCCACCCCTCCGGTGATGGGACCGTTCGTGACCTGGTGACGATGGGCGACCACGTCTACTTCGTCGCCGACGACGGCACCAACGGCAGCGAGGTGTGGCGCAGCAACGGGAGCCAGACCGACCGGGTCACGCAGATCGCCGCCGGTTCGGGGAGCGCCGGCCCCGCCGATCTCACCGTCTGGAACGGCCGCCTGTACCTCGCCGCCATGGGGCCGGAAGGCGTCGAGCTCTGGCGCACGGACGGTGCCACGACCCAACTGGTGGCGGACATCGATCCCGGTGCCGACGGGTCGCTCCCCGAGTACCTGACCCCGCTGGGCGGGTACCTGTACTTCAGCGCCATCACCGGGGAGAAGGGTCGCGAGCTCTGGCGCACCTCCGGGACCGGCGCCGAGCTGGTCAAGGACATCAACCCGGGGTCGGCCAACGGCTACCCCGAGTTCCTGACCGCCTTCGGCGGGCACGTCTACTTCCTCGCCGACGACGGGGCGAGCGGCGGGGAGCTGTGGCGGACCGACGGGTCGACGACGCTGCGCTTCGCCGACGTCAACCCGGGCGCCGGTGGGTCGGAGGCGAACAGCTTCACCGCCGCCGGGGGCTACCTGTACTTCGTCGCGGTCACCGCCGCGCGCGGCAGTGAGGTGTGGCGGACGAACGGCACCACCGTCGAGCCCGTGCCGGACATCGCGCCCGGGGCGGCCTTCGCCCTTCCGCACCACCTCGCGACGCTCGGCTCGGCGCTGATCCTGCGGGCGCAGGCCGACGACGGCAACCTGGAGTTGTGGCGCATCGGCTCGGTGACCCCGCCGGCCACCCCGACGCCCAAGCCCACCCCGAAGCCGACGCCGACCCCGAAGCCGGGGAAGACCCTGCGCTGCGCGGGCCTGGCCGTGACGATCGTGGGCAAGGGGAGCAAGGGCGCGACGATCGTCGGGACCGCCGGCCGGGATGTGATCCGGGGCACCGCCGGACCCGACGTCATCCGGGGCAAGGGCGGGAACGACGTGATCTGCGGGCGGGGCGGCAACGACCGGATCAGCGGGGGCGCCGGGAACGACCGCATCTTCGGTCAGGGCGGCCGCGACAAGCTCGCCGGCAACAAGGGCCGGGACACCCTCCACGGCGGCCCCGGCCGCGACACCTGCAACGGCGGGCCGGGGCGCGACACGCTGCGGTCCTGCTGAGCTGCCCGAACGCCCTGACCTGCCCGAACGCCGCTGAGCGGGGCCGTCGTCGCGCAGGGTGACGGCGGTGACCGACGGTGGGTCCGCCGGGGTACTAGACTGTCCGGTGGTCGATCGCGTGGATGCCCCTTCCGTTCCCCTCCGTACGTGCGTGGGGTGTCGGGAACGGGCTCCCAAGACCGACCTGCTGCGGGTCGTGGCGGTCGAGGGCGCATGTGTCCCCGATCCTCGCGGCCGGTTGCCGGGCCGTGGAGCGCATCTGCACCCACGACCCGAGTGTCTTACCCTCGCCCTGCGCCGCCGGGCGTTCCCGAGAGCCCTCCGGGTTGCGGGTCCGCTCGACACGGAGAACCTGACGGCTTTCCTCGCGCAGCGTGAGACCAGTGTGTGAGAGCGTCCCTCCGCAGGGACGTTTCTGCAGGACGTCACAGCGTGTGACGCACCGTTTCAGCCATGTCGGAAGCAGGTCGAATTGCGATGAGCGCTCGATGAGCACGCAGCGATGAGCACTTCCATCGGTTAACGGTCCGCGCCGCCCAGGCTCGGACCAGAAGGAGAAAAGTGGCCAAGGTCCGGGTCTACGAACTCGCGAAAGAGTTCGGCGTCGAGAGCAAGGTCGTCCTGGCCAAGCTCCAGGAGATGGGCGAGTTCGTCCGCTCCGCGTCGTCCACCATCGAGGCGCCAGTCGTCCGCAAGCTGAAGGACGCGTTCCCCCAGGGAGCGTCCTCCGCCCCCGCCAAGAAGGCTCCGGCCAAGAAGGCTACCCCGGCTCCGGCGCCCGCGCCGGC
>NZ_BAAAHE010000043.1 GCF_039525035.1 Sporichthya brevicatena | reverse complement strand
GCCTCGGTCAACCGCGCAAGCCCGCGACACCGACAGCCTCACGAAAGATCGAGGCTAAAGCGGGTGTCGGCAGTTCGAATCTGCCCGGGGGCGCCATAAACGCCCAGCTCAGGGGCATGATCGGCGCCTTCCAAGACCTTCCCCGATGCGGTGGGGCAACACTGGGGCAACAGGAGCTATCGGCCCGTAGGCTCGTCGCCGTGAACGCTGCTGACCCTCCCGGCACGAACGCCAGCCGGTTTGTCGAAGCCGGGCTAACCCTGATCCCAGGAGCAGGTCTGCTCGCCCCTTGGGTCCAACCCATCGCCGAGAAGATTGCACTGGAGGTAGCACGCTCTCGCAGCGAGTGCCTGCGCTTGGTCGTCCAAGAAACGAACATGTCCCGCGAGGACATCGAGGCGAACCTGGACCAGAACCCGCAGTTACTCACCCTGACGAACAGAGTGCTGTGGGCCGCCGGGCACAGCGGTCAGGATCGGGTGCTCCGCATTCTCGCCGGATTCCTCGCGGACGCGATCCGACAGCCCTCCTTGGCGGACGAGGTGACCGCCCTGATGGGGTCGCTTGAGAGCCTGAGCGAGCACCACATTCGAGTGCTTGAGCTGTGCAGCACGCCCGCCCCCGATGCAGCAGCTAACGAGCCCAACCCCCTGGCCCGGTATTGGAACGAGAAGCAGATCCTCGAGCACGCCGGGTTTCGCTCGGAACTTGTGGCCGTGGCACTCCGAGGGCTAGCCGGGGCGGGGCTACTCGATGACCGAAAGAACGACACGTGGGACAGCGTGCTCACCCCGATGTTTCAAGTCACGGAGATGGGCAACGCCGTGCTAGATGCGCTTCGCAAGGTCACGCCCGCCGACTGAATCAACGAGCGACCGACGGGTCATCACGATTCGAGCCCTAGGGATGTCCGCACCTGTGGCTCAACGTGGAGCGCCCGAGCAAGCGGGCGCACTGGAGCTGACCCGCTTTGACGGACACGATGGTTGTGTCGGTCAGGCCGCCTGGAGGGCGGCGGTGTTCTCGTAGGCCGCGGGGCTGAGGTAGCCGAGCGCGGAGTGTCTGCGTTTGCTGTTGTACCAGCCTTCGATGTAGTCGAATATCGCGGCCCGGGCGGCGGCGTGAGACGGCCAGGAGCGGTGCTCGAGCAGCTCGCCTTTGATGGTGGCGAAGAACGATTCGGCGAGCGCGTTGTCCCAGCATTGCCCGGTCCGTCCGACCGAGAGGGTGACGCCCAGTTCCCTTGCTGCATCGGCAAACTGGGCGCTGGTGTACTGACAGCCGCGGTCGGAGTGAAAGATCACCCCTGCGGCCGGGCGGCGGGTCGCGACGGCCTGACGCAGTGCCTCTTCGACCAGGTCGGTGCGCAGGTGATCGGCGGTGGCCCACCCGACGACGCGCCGGGAGGCGATGTCGATGACGGTGGCCAGGTACAGCCAGCCCTGCCAGGTGCGGATGTAGGTGATGTCCCCGCACCAGCGCTGGTCAAGACCGAACGGGTTGGGGGTGAAGTCCCGCCCGATCAAGTCCGGGCGCGCCTGCGCGTCGGGATCCGGGATGGTGGTCTTGCGCCACCGACGCGGGGTCCTGCCCCTGATCCCACCCTCACGCATCAGCCGGGCGATCCGCTTGCGCCCGTGCCGACGGCCTTCCTCGGCCAACTCTTCGTGGATGCGCGGGGCGCCGTAGCTGCCGCCCGAGTCCTCGTGGATCGCGGTGATCCGCTCCAGCAGGATCGCGTCCTCACGGGCCCGGGCGGTGCCGCCGGCGGCCTGCGCGGCGGTGTGGGCGTAGTAGGCGGATCGGGACACTTTCAACAGCTCGCACGCGCGCGACACATTCCCGCCGCCACCGTGCTGCTGCGCTCTCTCCGCCTCGATGAACGGGTAGATGTTCACCGGGTCCCCTTCGCGAAGAAAGCCGTGGCCCGCTTGAGGATCTCCACGTCCTCGCGCAGCTGCCGGTTCTCCCGGCGCAACGCCGCCAACTCGGACCGCTCGTCGCTGCTCAACCCGTCGCTGCGGGTCCCCTCGTCCAGCTCGGCCTGTCGCACCCACTCCCGCACCGCGGTCTCGGTCAGGTCGAAATCCTTCGCGACCTGACCGATCGAACGGTCACCGACCTGGCACCGCGCCACGATGTCGGCCTTGAACTCCGGAGTGAACGAACGACGAGGCCGCGGCTTCTTCTTCGCCATGGTCTCCATGATGGGCATCCTCTCGAGGCCGAAGCCCCACAGGTTGGATGTCCGTCACGGCGGGTCAACCCCAGATCACGACGTCCGAGGTCGCGCTTGACCCGGGTGGAAGAGTTCACCAAGCCGAACCCGGCGTGGCATGAAACGTGGCATGAACTGCAGGGGGTCACCGCGACCGCAGGGGCTATAGAGGTTTCGATTGAAACCACAGTGAGCGCCAGAGGCCACGGACAACATGGTGCACCGTCCTCCTAACCTCGACATTTCGCGTGTGAGCGGTTGAGTTCGGCGCGTTAAACGCGGAAGTGCCTAGCCAG